>NZ_JBLXHU010000069.1:0-7140 GCF_048259285.1 Bizionia sp.
ACCTCACGATCAGTTCGAGTGACTGACCGTGGATTTATCAATCCATTAAGGAAATTAAACATGAAAAAGTTAGTAGTAACAGCTCTGTTGGTTACGAGTTTTGGAGCATCAGCAGGTCTATTTAGCTTGAATGCGGATGATGCAATCCAGACAATTAAAGAAGGCAGTCCAGAAGGTTGCCCTTACGCGATAGGGGACATGATAGGCTCGGCATTCGCCAATGAAACATGGAAATCAGGTAAAACCAAATCGGGGCGAGTTTTCGTTGATATTGAAGGTGATGTGAATTTCCGTAATCAAGAGCAGAAAGCATTTATGGAATTCGAAGTTGATGGAGATGAGTTTTGGCTCAACACATTGAAGCTAAATAACCAGTACCAAAGTCAGATGATGGCTCGTAGCTTTGCTAATCACTTATGTGATTCGGTTAAGTAAGTTGTGGTATTAAATCGTAAGGGCAGTATCGAGAGGTATTGCCCTTTTTTACATCTCAAAAGGAGCAAGTATGCAAAGCAAAACTTTCTCACAGTCATCGTCTCAATCTAAAAAGAACGCAGGTATTCGTGCGGCTAAAGTTGGTGCCGCTATTGGGGCTAGGTATTATGGGCCTTATGGCGCTTTAGCTGGGGGAATTTCAGGCTACATTTTAGGAAGTATAGCTGATGAAGTCATCGATGACTGAGAGCTAGATGAGCAGGGGGGGAACCTCTGCTTTTTGTTAACACAATCATTTTAGTTTTTATGGAAATTTGAACTATGAAAGGTGCTTTGGTAACATTAATGGGCGCACTCCAGATTAGTTAAGTCGTTGCGTTATTTTTTGATCGTTCTAGTAGTTTCTATTAGACTGTCAATTAGTTAGCAACTGGCTTGTTACGTGTAACACGTAGCGTTTAGTCACAACCGATATTTTATAAATAAATTTATAAAATATCCCTGATAGATTTCGACGATTTTTTCGCGCAAGCGCGATGAGTGATCTGGAGTAGCGCGACCTCTTTATGAACAATGCATCAATTTCATCTCACAAACCGTCAAACCGTGATTTAGATTCAATTTTTATGGCTTTTGAAAAATGGCTTAAAAATCGTCCAGAGTTTGATACTGCGATTTTGCGAAAACGCAAATGCTGGCCCATTACAGCGAAACACTATAAAAAATTCACTATCAAAAAACGCAATGGTTCCAACAGAGAGCTTGTCGTAGTAGACAAGAATCTCAAAGAACTTCAATCTAACTTAGCTGCTTACTTTGCTCAGAACTACGAAGTTTCAGACTATGCCTACGGATTTGTTCCTAAAGAACCAGAGCGAAGAATCGGGGGTAAGGAGCAATCAGAGTTACTGGTAGAGAAACTTAGACCAAAAGGCGTAATAACTAATGCTTTATCACATACAAATAAAAAACTTGTGATAAGTATGGATTTGAAGGATTTTTTTCCGACTATAACATTTCCTAGAGTTATGGGGCTGTTGAAAAGTCAGCCTTACAATTTCACTAATAAACAAGCTTCAATACTTGCATCAATGGTTTGTCTACCTAAAGATGTTGATGACAAAAGGGGGTTGCCGCAAGGGGCGCCAACATCGCCTATGATATCTAACTTAATATGCAAAAAGCTGGATTTTCAACTGGGTAAAATGGCAAAGAAGTATGATGTTAGTTATACAAGATATGCTGATGATCTAACATTTTCAACAAACAATTTAAAGCGTGTATCTGCTAATAAAATTGTGCATGAAGCTACTAAATGCGTCGAAAGAAATGGATTTAGAGTAAATGTAGACAAAACAAAAGTGATGTATAGTAACCAAAGGCAAATGGTTACCGGAATATTAGTGAACGAAGGATTAAACCTGCCAAAAAAACATGTGGATTCAATACGAGCAACTCTAAATAACCTCGAGCATAAATATAAATCTGTAGATGAAGCAGTCGTGGGTTTTTGGAAAATAGGTAAGAAAAATTCTTATGATTCCTTTGTTCCTCTGGGGTATTACATTGGTGGTTATAAAGGGCGCTATATTAAGGCAGTTAATAAGGGTTTTAAGGGCAACAAACCCACTTCAGACAAAGAGTTCAATAAGGTTTATGCGCTACACCTATTGGGTCGAATTTTATGGTATGGACAAGTGGTAACTACTTCAATTGGTGAACCATATGCTCTAACAAAAAGGAAGTATATATCACCAAAACAGCATTCAAGAATTATTAAATTTGAAGAAATGCTGGCTTCTTATTATCGTATTTCGATGAAATATCATTGGCCTGTCGAACATATAATTTTAAGATTGGCCAATAAACTTCCTCATCTTCAATCTTTAGTTAAGATGAATCCTAGTTTTTTATTAGATTCTATATTACTAAATGTAGAGGAAAACGAATTAAGAGAGAAATTTTTAAAATTAGGACTCAAGAAAGAAGAATATACCGAGTTTTTTGAATCCGCACCCTCAAGTTTACAACGGATTTTAAGAGTAGAAAATCGTTCACATACTAATTTTAGTCATAATACAATTAAAAAATGTATCGAACATGGCTGGCAGGTCCCATCTAAACAGCAATTGCTATTTCAAGATCTGAATACTGGTGATCTTGCTGATCTTTTTCATAAGAGTAGTGACAAGCAAGGACATAATGTAGAGAAACTTTTAACTAATTTGGTAAGAGTGACTAGGCCACAGTTAAGGTATCTTTCACCAAACATAAAGGCCAAAATAGTGGCTGTTCATAAAGAGTTATTGGATCTTGTTAGGACTGAAGGGGGCGATGTATGCATAGATTTAGAAAACGAAACCAAGAAAACTGAGCTTTCTTTACAAGCTATCCGAGACTTAAAATCTGCAATTCGTCTATATGATAACGACACAGATAATTTTTATCAAAAAGTAGTACTACATGCAGTGAATAGATCTGGGGCTGTTAATATTTTTTCTATTGATAAGGATAGTATGGCCTCAAGGATTGTCACTGATATTAAGGCTTGGCAGGATGCATTGACAAAGGTGCTTATGAGTATAGTGCAACACACTGAAAATTTAAGTAATACTGCAAGTCAAAAAGCCTATACCATAAAATTTAGGGATAAAAATCCAGTAACTGGCGAACCTAGAGCCGTTGAGATCTATCGCTTGAACCACAACTTACCGTTTAAAAAAGAACTAGATATTGATAAATCTAAAAGCAAAGGTCGAGTTATGAAATGGTTGACTGGTGGAGATCTTTCATCAGCAGTAAAAAGCTTTCTCTCGATAGGAGACATTTTTGTACATGGTAAGTTTCTAGATTGTGATGATTTTACAGTCAATTTAACGGAACACGTATACGTAAAAGAAAAACATGAAGAAATTGATAAATTAGGAAAGCTCTTTATAAGCCTGAAGGAGGTTAATGACTAATGTTGAACATCATCTATTTTGAAGATGAACGCCGTCCGGACAGGAACAAAAAGTATAAGGCTTTTATTTTAAAATCTGGTTACAGCAATATTATAAAATTTATGCAAGATATCGATGTTGATACGATGTCACTTTTGGTTGCTGATGGGGTGATTTGTCACTCTGGAATGGTGGGATATGAACTAGTTAGCCATTTTGCTAAGTGCAATAACTGGCCAATGCTCTCCTACTCAGGAACTGTGGATAGTACCCCATACCTACGAGAAAATAAATTTAATAAAAATCAGTTTAGTGTTGACAGTGATTACTTTGAGTTGGTTCTTCCTGAATTTATTGAGCGTTGTAATACAATAAAGGAAAGAAAAAATTGAGTTATCCTTTTAAACTGAATAATTCATATATCGGATTCTTGTTTGATGACGATGGTTGTTTCAATGTTTTTAACTTGGTTAGGATATTAAAAAATGACGCTGATTGGGGTGAATTATTTATAGATGTTTGTGATTTAGATTCTAAGTATCAATCGTCTATAGTATCGAATTTTTCATCTTTTATTAATGTATATTCTTCTATAAAGAAAATCGACATTAAATGTGCATCTTTAATGTATTCCAATGTCGATCAAAAAATGATCGACATCATGTCAGAGAAACAAGCGTTTATACAAGATAACAAAACCCTTATTTTTGATATTAACATCAGTTCTCATAAAAACAATCCAAAAGATCCACATTATGTAAAAAATGTAAGAGGTGCGATATTACTTTCTTTGGTTCAAGATCTAATGTCTGTCGGAAAGTTTGGAGATAAGGTGACCATATTTGATAAGCGGTCTCCTATTTTATTGCATTCGGCCAGTTCATTTTTGCACAATGAAGAAAATGCAGTGATAATGTGGAAAATGTTGAATTATATTGAGAGTGAAGACAGATTTAATAATAAGGCTGAGATAAATAGAAGAATTAATTTAGGCCTAAGAGAAAGGCGGGAGTTAATAACTTCATTGTCATTGGTTACAAGAAAGTTATCAGATGATTCTACTCTAAATTATTTGGTTGATTGTCTTAAAAAAAAGTTGGATTTACCAAAAAATATTTACCTTGATAAAAATAAAATAAATCTTTGGTTTGTGGATGATCAGCAGGCAAACGGTTGGTTTAGACTTATGAGCAGTATGATTCCAAGCTCTCATATCGAGATTAAGCCATTAAATGGAAAAGGCGATGTTGAGATGCTACTTGCATTGGCGGCCAAAACTAAGGATTTCGAAATACCAGACTTAGCCCTGGTTGATCTTCGGTTAACTAGCAGTGATGATCAGGTGGAAAAATATAATCCTCAAGATTTGAGTGGGTTTGAGGTTGTCAAAAGGCTTCTAGATGAATGGGTTGGTTTATCTGTTATGATTGCTTCTGCATCAAGTAAGCTATGGAATATGGAAAAAGCTATAGAGAAAGGCGCTGTAGCCTATTGGCGAAAGTCAGATGAACTTCTGAGCAATGAAATAGAGAGTCCTATTTTAACAGCTTTTGACATACACAGTCAGTTTGTTGTTAAATTAATCGTTGCTCTTGAAAGAGTTAAATATAAGTATATATTTAAAATTATGGAATTAATTCGGATCGCCGCTAAATCTCTTGATTCAAGTCATAAAAGCCTTCAACTTTCTATTGAAAACTATTTTCGAGATATTGAACAAAAAACTGTATGGATGTGTTGGAATAAAACTAGTGAGACAAAAATTAATGATAGCCTTTGCTTAGGAGTTATGGAAGTATTCAATGAGCTAGAGAATATACTTTGGGACCCAGACACTGAAAAATTAATACTTTTCCCAAATAAGAAAGCTCAACGACGTAATAAGAATTCAGACAGTCAAGTAATAAATGATACTCTAGAGTGCATGGATGAAAAATATGATATAGGTGGTTTTGGATTACTGTCTCAATATGAAAAATTCAAAGGTATAAGAAATAAACTTCCTACTATCCATGGTTCTCATTCTGGACAGGATATTAAACATGCAACTATAATTAATATAGAAACCTCTTTGTTAATAATATGGAGCTTATTAAAGGAACTAAATTTAGTTAAGATGTAGTAATATGCATTAATTTTAAAATCAGTTAAGAACAAAGTTCCGATTGTTGACAGCTATTATATTTTAATTAATAAAGTAGTTATGGATGTTAAATGAGTTTGCTTATGGCGACGTTGCTCTTCACTTTGTACTAATCACTGAAAAATAGGATTGCTGTTCTAAGAGAGGTCTCAGACCTCTTTTTGATTTTTCTCTATTAGTGTTTTTACGTAATCACCAGCTTGCGAGCGTTGTCCTTATAAGAGCCGAGCAATTCTAAGCACTAGGTGAAAAAATTCTATGTCCTCGTAGACAATAACTCGTTTGGCTATAGGCGTCTCATCAACGTAAGACAAATTTTTCGACTACTATCTATTGGCAAGCACTAATGGCAACTCATGAGCCACTAGCCAAAGATCACTATTCTTGGTTTTGGTACAGCTCTTTGTTGCCATAACTAAAAATTGAGGGGGAGCAGCCCCCAGTGTATATAGGACCTTGCACACGCTTAACTCAGTATCAGAGGCCATTGTTTGCTCTGGCCATTTAAGTAAATAATGACTTACCTACATATCTACACTGGATACTGACTTGAGATGGACACAAATCCTGAATGATAAATCTATTAGGTTTTGCGGCCAGTTCCGGTCATTTAGTTAGCCACACATCGAGAGTGTTCGGATCACCATCTTTGGTCCAACAATCTGGTTGGCCTATGTTTATATCGGCTCTAATCTTCAACTGTGGGTACATTTCCTGAACTACTTGGGTCATGATCTGTGCAGTTAACTCACTGACTTCATTGAGATGTTCTTTGGGCACTTCGAAAACAAAGGCATCGTGCATCGCAACGATCAATTTGGCGTTGTAACCTTTATACAATTGATGAAGTCGATTTCCGGCTGCTTTGAATAGTGCCGCAGCTGTACCTTGTACTGGCATGTTCACCATCCAGTTTTTCTCAGTATGGCCGCGCTTAGCATCCAATTGGCTGTGACGGTGCAATCCCGTTGCAGTGCTAACATGCCCTCTTAGAGCGCCATACTGGGGCATTTTCTCAATGGCTTTTTGCAGTTCGGGAAACATCGATAGAAACTTATCCATCAGTTCCGTGGCCTTGTTGACACTGATGTTGAGTTTTTTCGCTATTCCGAAGCTGGTGATACCGTAAATTAGGCCTAGGGTGCATTGTTTCATGATGGCTCGTTTCTCAGGATATTTTTCTTTGAAGACCGCTGAATCGCAGGTGCTGTATTCCGGTTCTAACTCTGCGCTGAAGAACTCTTGGGCCATCGCTGTGTAAAGATCGCCTTGGTTATACATCTTGACTAAGTTTGAGTCGCCATACACGCCAGCAGCAATCGCTACCTCAATCTGTGCAAGATCGACCTCTCCAATCGCGTAACCGTCTTGTGCAACCACTAATGGACGAAGGACAGTAGGAAGACCTAAGATATTTGGCGCAACGGTAGCCTGTCGGCCTGTCGCCGCCGTAAGCTGCTTTTGTTCTGGGTGAACCCGTCCGTCAATACCGACAATGCCACGCTGTAAAATGACGTCTTTGTAGACAGAATCGATGTGCGTATATTTTGCCAAGAATGCCACCGCTGGGTGTAAAGCATAGTTCTTGCTTAGCATTTCACGTTTAAAACTATAGTCGTC
>NZ_JBLXHU010000070.1:0-7111 GCF_048259285.1 Bizionia sp.
CGTTTGGAATTCTAAATTTATTTTTTGAAAATTTGTCCAGAACAAAACAAGACATGACTTTTATTCAATTACATCATCATCATTTTCATACTTGCACTCAAGCGAGCTGAAAATGTATTGAATAAAACCAAGATATTTTTAAAACCGTTTGAGTAAATCAAGCGGTTTTTTTCATTCCTGTGAAAACAGGAATCTTACCAAAAAAGATTTACTCAAACACTTTTAACTAAAAAGAAAAATGAGTAAACTAAAAATTGCAATTCAAAAATCAGGACGATTAAATGAGGATTCTATGAAAATCCTTAAAGATGTTGGTATTTCTATCGATAATGGTAAAGATCAACTCAAAGCATCAGCTAAAAATTTCCCATTAGAAGTCTTTTATTTACGTAACGGAGACATTCCACAGTACTTAAAAGATGGTGTTGTAGATGTAGCTATTATCGGTGAAAATGTCTTGGTAGAAAAAGGACAAGACATCACGATTGCTGAGAAATTAGGATTTTCTAGCTGCAAAGTGTCTGTCGCGATTCCAAAAGGAAAAAATTACAATTCTATTAAAGATTTAGAAGGAAAACGTATCGCGACGTCGTATCCAAACACAGTCAACCAATTTTTAAAAGATAACAATGTTAACGCCAATTTGCACATCATTAACGGTTCTGTAGAAATTGCGCCAAACATTGGATTAGCTGACGCAATTGTAGACATCGTTTCTAGCGGAAGCACCTTATTTAAAAACAATCTTAAAGAAGTTGAAGTCATTTTAAAATCGGAAGCTGTTTTAGCAGTTTCACCTCAAATTTCTTCTAAAAACCAATTGATTTTAAACAAGTTGCAGTTTAGACTACAATCTGTTTTAAAAGCTAGAAACTCACGCTACGTGTTACTAAATGCACCAAATAACAAGGTTGATGACATTATAAATATTTTACCAGGAATGAAAAGTCCAACCGTTTTACCGCTAGCTGAAGAAGGTTGGAGCTCATTACATTCCGTAATCAATAAAAACGATTTCTGGGAAATTATAGATGAACTAAAAGCCAATGGTGCAGAAGGCATATTAGTTTGTCCAATTGAAAATATGGTCTTGTAATAAAATTTTTAATGTCTGACTGATCGCAGTCGAAGCCTAATTATCGAGAAGAATGAAAACAATAAAATACCCAAATAAAAATACGTGGTCAGAACTTTTAAAACGACCAACACAAACTGTTAACGATATAGAAAGTACGGTAAATCAAATTTTTGAAGACGTACAACGCAACGGCGATGCTGCAATTTCAAAATACACAAAGTTATTTGATGGAGCAGACTTACAATCTAATCTTGTGACTACACAAGAGATCGAAGAAGCATCTTCAAAATTATCTACAGAATTAAAAGCTGCAATTAACCAAGCGAAGTCAAATATTGAAGTCTTTCACAAAGCACAAAAAACAGAAAAAGTAAGTGTAGAAACCTCTATCGGAATTACCTGTTGGCAAGAAAAACGTGCCATTCAAAAAGTTGGAATTTATATTCCTGCTGGTACTGCGCCATTATTTTCAACAGTTTTAATGTTAGCAATTCCTGCAAATATCGCTGGTTGTAAAGAAGTTGTGTTATGTTCGCCACCAAATAAAGATGGTAAAATTGCTAACGAAATTTTGTATGCAGCCCAACTTTGCGGTGTGACAAAAATCATAAAAGTTGGTGGTATTCAAGCGATTGCAGGATTAACGTTTGGAACAGAAGCAATTCCTCAAGTTTATAAAATCTTTGGTCCAGGAAACCAATTTGTAACTGTTGCAAAGCAATTGGCTACAAAATATGGTGTCGCTATCGATATGCCTGCAGGACCAAGCGAATTGTTAGTTGTTGCAGATGATAGCGCCAATGTAAGTTATGTAGCTTCAGATTTATTAAGTCAAGCAGAACACGGAACTGATAGTCAAGTGATTTTAGTATCAACGTCTGAAAATTTTATAAATGAAGTTGAAACTGAAATTAACACGCAAATTAAGGCATTACCAAGACAAGATATTGCGCAACAAGCTATCAATAATTCAAAATCTATTTTAGTAAAAACTGATGAAGAGGCATTAGATTTAATTAATGATTATGGTCCAGAACACTTTATTGTTGCGACTAAAAACAATGATTTTTATGTTGATGGCATTCAAAATACAGGTTCTGTATTTATTGGTAATTACACACCTGAAAGCGCTGGCGATTATGCTTCTGGGACTAATCACACCTTACCAACTAATGGATTTAGTAAAGCCTACTCAGGCGTAAATTTAGACAGTTTCACAAAAGCGATTACGTTTCAAAATATCACAAAAGAAGGTTTAAAAAACATAGGAAACACCATAGAACTAATGGCAGAAGCTGAAGGTTTACAAGCTCACAAAAACGCAGTTTCGATTAGATTAAAAGACCTTGTTCCTGCGCAGGCAGGAATCTCAACCTTGAAAACAGAATAATAATGAGAAGTCAAGATTTTAATTTATTGAAACTGGTCAGACCAAACATCGCTGCCTTAAAACCGTATTCTTCTGCAAGAGATGAGTTTAAAGACGCAACATCTAACCAAATGATTTTCTTAGATGCAAATGAAAATCCATTTGAAAATGGTGTAAATCGTTATCCAGATCCGCAACAAAAAGATGTAAAATCGATGTTGTCAAACATAAAAAACATTCCGACAGAGAATATTTTATTAGGAAACGGAAGTGATGAAGTGTTAGACTTAATTTTTAGAGCGTTTTGTGAACCAAATCAAGATAATGTTATCACATTACCGCCAACATACGGTATGTACGACGTATTAGCAAATACAAATGCTATAGACGTTTTAACGGTTGAATTAAGTCCTGATTTTCAACCAAAAGTAGAAGCTATTTTAAACACTCAAAACGACAACACCAAACTGTTATTTTTATGTTCGCCAAATAATCCAACAGCGAATAGTTTTGAAGCGTCAAAAATTGAAAAGCTATTAACTAATTTCAATGGAATTGTAGTGATTGATGAAGCTTATATCGATTTTTCAGAAGACGAAAGTTGGATATCAAAATTATCAGATTTTCCAAATTTAATAGTCACGCAAACGCTGTCTAAAGCTTACGGAATGGCAGGAATCAGACTAGGAATTTGTTATGCATCTACCGAAATTATTTCAATTTTAAATAAAATAAAACCACCATATAACGTCAATCAACTAACGCAGCAAAAGGCAATCCAACGTTTAGAAAAGCAACAAGAGGTTCAAAACGAAATTCAGAATATAATTTCAGAGAGAAGCTTGTTAATTAAAGCCTTAAAGTCGGTGACTTGGATTGATACTATATATCCAACACAAGCTAATTTTGTGTTAGTAAAAGTTGATGATGCGACTAAAAGATACAATCAGTTAGTTGAAAAAGGCATCGTTGTTCGTAATAGAACTAATCAGCCTCTTTGTGAAAATTGTTTACGTTTTACAGTTGGTACAAGTGAAGAGAATGAGAAATTGATTGCAGTATTAAATAATATATAAACGTCACATCGAGTGATTTCGAAGAATGAGAAATTGTATCGAGATGTAAAAGTTCTCGATACGATTTTCATAAGAAAATCACTCGAACTGACGAAAACTTAAAAAACAATGAAAAAAGTATTATTCATAGACCGTGACGGCACATTAATTAAAGAACCAGCAGACGAGCAAATCGATAGCTTTGAGAAGTTGGTGTTTTACCCAAAAGTCTTCACATATTTAAGTAAAATCGCCAAAGAATTAGATTTCGAAATCGTAATGATTACCAATCAAGACGGATTAGGAACAGATGTGTATCCAGAAAATACGTTTTGGCCAGTACACAATTTCGTGCTTCAATCTTTTGAAAATGAAGGTGTTGTTTTTGAGGAACAATTTATCGACAGAACTTTTGCTAAGGATAACGCACCAACACGAAAACCAAATACTGGTTTGTTAACCAAATATTTTAGCGAAGATTACGATTTAGAAAATTCGTTTGTTATTGGTGACCGATTAACCGATGTCGAATTAGCTAAAAACCTTGGTTCTAAAGGCATTTTTATTAATGATAATACCAATTTAGGAACTGATGAAATTACTGTAAAACGCGAAGCTTTAGATGAATTTATTGCTTTAGAAAGTAATGATTGGGAAGAAATTTATAAATTCTTAAAAGCCAAAGAACGCACAGGAATCATCGAACGAAACACGAACGAAACCAAGATTAAAATCGATTTAAATCTTGACGGAACAGGACAAAGTAATATCGAAACTGGCATTGCGTTTTTCGACCATATGTTAGACCAAATTGCACGTCACGGACAATTAGATTTAAATATTAAAGTTGATGGTGATTTAGAAGTAGACGAGCATCACACCATTGAAGATACAGCAATTGCTTTAGGTGAAGTATTTGCAACAACTTTAGGAAACAAATTAGGTATAGAACGTTACGGTTTTAGCTTACCAATGGACGATTGTTTTGCGCAAGCTGCAATAGATTTTGGTGGTAGAAACTGGTTGGTATGGGAAGCTGACTTTAAACGCGAAATGATTGGCAAAATGCCAACCGAGATGTTTTTTCACTTCTTTAAATCCTTTACAGATGGTGCAAAATGCAATCTAAACATCAAAGCTGAAGGCACAAACGAGCATCACAAAATAGAAGCGATTTTTAAAGCATTTGCAAAAGCAATAAAAATGGCTGTAAAACGCGATGTTGAAAAAATGATTTTACCAAGTACAAAAGGAATGTTGTAATTAGCTTTTAGTCTTTAGCGGTTAGCTGTTATCTAAAACTAAAGGACAAAAGCCAAAAGCTTAAAAATGAAAATAGTCATCATAAATTACGGTGCAGGAAACATCAAAAGTATTCAATTTGCTTTCAAACGCTTAGGTTTTGAAGCGTTGTTAACCAATAATCCTGAAGAAATTAAAGCAGCAGACAAAGTGATTTTTCCTGGTGTAGGTGAGGCGAGTAGTGCAATGCTAAAGCTAAAAGAATCAGGTTTGAATCGTTTGATTCCGCAGTTAAAACAACCTGTTTTAGGTATTTGTTTAGGTATGCAACTAATGTGTAAATCTACAGAAGAAGGACATACAAAAGGCTTAGGTATTTTTGATGTAGATGTAAAACGGTTTTCAAACACGGTAAAAGTGCCACAAATGGGTTGGAATACAATAAGTAATCTTCAATCAGATTTGTTTAAAAATATCAAAAACAATGAATTTATGTATTTGGTGCATAGTTTTTATGCAGAACAATGCCAGGAAGCAATTGCAACAACAACTTATGATGTAGAATACGCTTCAGCATTACAAAAAGATAATTTTTACGGTGTGCAATTTCATCCCGAAAAATCATCCTTAGCAGGCGAACAAATTTTGAGAAATTTCATCAATTTATAAAAAAAAATGTCAGGCTGAGCGCAGACGAAGCCTATATATTAAATAAAAAGATTCCTGCCTACGCAGGAAATGATTATGAGAATAATACCAGCAATAGACATAATAGAAGGAAAGTGCGTAAGATTAACTAAAGGCGATTATAGCACAACAAAAATGTACAATGAAAATCCGTTAGAAGTTGCCAAGCAATTTGAAGATGCAGGCATAGAATACTTGCATATGGTAGATTTAGAAGGCGCTAAAGCAGATCACGTAGTCAATTATAAAGTGTTAGAAAAGGTGGCAACAAAAACCAATTTAAAAATTGATTTTGGTGGCGGACTTAAATCAGACGACGATATTTTTACTGCTTTTAATTCTGGTGCAAGACAAATCACTGGTGGTAGTATAGCCGTAAAAAACACCGACACTTTTTTACGTTGGATTAATAAATACGGAACGCAAAAAATCATCCTTGGTGCTGATTGTAAAAACGAAAAAATTGCTATTTCTGGTTGGTTAGAAGAAAGTAGCTTAGAAGTTGTGCCATTTATTCAGGAATATCAAAAAAACGGTATTCAGTATGTGGTATGTACAGATATTTCAAAAGACGGTATGCTTCAAGGTCCATCGGTAGATTTGTATAAAAAAATAATCAACCAATGTACCAATGGTAGCGCAGATCAATCTGTAAAACTTATCGCTTCTGGCGGAGTAACAACTATTGAAGATGTTGAAGTTTTATCTGAAATTGGTTGCGATGGAGTCATAATCGGAAAAGCCATTTACGAAAACAGAATAAGTTTAAAAGAATTAGAACGTTTTTTATAATATAAATAATTAGCCTTTTACTTTTAGCAACACGTTAGAAGCAAAAAGCCAAGAGCCAAAAGCCAAAAGCCAAATAAATGCTAACAAAACGAATCATACCTTGTCTAGATATCAAAAACGGTCGAACCGTTAAAGGCGTTAATTTTGTTAATTTAAGAGACGCAGGCGATCCTGTAGAATTAGCAAAACAATATGCGGAAAAAGGTGCAGACGAATTGGTGTTTTTAGATATATCTGCAACTTTAGAAGGTAGAAAAACAATGATTGAAATGGTGCTTAAAGTCGCGGAACAAGTTAATATTCCTTTTACCGTTGGTGGCGGAATTTCAAGTATCGAAGATGTAGATGTACTTTTAAAATCTGGTGCAGATAAAATATCTGTAAATTCATCTGCAGTAAAACGACCAGAATTGGTAAATGAATTGTCAAGTAAATTCGGTAGCCAATGTGTTGTAGTTGCTATAGATGCCAAACAAGTTAAAGGACAATGGAAAGTGCATTTAGCTGGCGGAAGTATTCCAACCGAATTAGATTTATTTGATTGGGCAAAAGAAGTTGAAACAAGAGGCGCAGGCGAAATCCTGTTTACTTCTATGAATAACGATGGAACTAAAAATGGGTTTGCAAATGAAGCACTAGCAAAACTATCAGACACTGTAAATATCCCGATAATTGCGTCTGGTGGCGCAGGAACTATCCAACATTTTACAGATAGCTTTAGAGTGGGTAAAGCAGATGCAGCTTTGGCTGCAAGTGTATTTCATTTTGGTGAAATAGAAATAAAAGACTTAAAAGAAGAATTAAAACAGAATGGTATTTCTGTGAGATTATAACTTGTAATCCTGAACTTGATTCAGGATCTCATAAAAAAGTAAAAATATAATGAAC
>NZ_JBLXHU010000071.1:0-6966 GCF_048259285.1 Bizionia sp.
TGCATAATAATGGGAGACAATTTACTAATCATAACAGAATTAAATATAGTAATGAAAATTTAGAAATTTATCTCAAGAATATTAATATTAGAACAGCTTACATAGTGTCATTCTTTTTAGTACTTATTACAATGGTGGAATCTGCTTTAATGTGTTCATCTGATATTGTTGATTATTTAGAATGCGGAATTGAACCACCCGAAGATTCTCAATATGAAATTGCACCCTTCATTCAAAAATTCATTGATGAAAAAGTCATAAAATTACATCCTGAATTGAAACAATATTTAATTGACAATAATAATTACGGAATGAAAATCAAGTAGGAAAAACTAGCTACGAGGACATATGCAATAAGCTATTAGCTCTAGCTCACATATAATAATCCATCAAGGCTTTCTATTCAGTTTTTATTTATTAAATTAGATATTTAAATACTATAACTACCCTTATTGAAATACGATTGGGTGAAATTAAAGAGTATCTTTATATGATGAATTTAGCCTTAAGACCTTCTAATTTTAATTTTATTTATGATGCTTCAAAATTGATAAAAAGAGATTTGTTATACTTCGATCAAGTGCATATATGTAGTTATAACAACTTTACAATTTTTGATGAAATTAAAAGTACAGACCCAGAATATTACATACATCTAGAAAGAGAGTTAAAATTATTCAAAGAGAACAATCTCTTTTTTGATAAATTTTATGTTTCGGAGGTTATAAAGCACTCATTTAACCTTTTTAAAAAGCAAGAAAGTACAAGCTTGGATGACTTCAACGATATCAAAAAGGTTTTAGATATGATGAAAAATGTTCCGCAACCATTATCTGAAAAGAAATTCAAAGAAAAGCTAAATGAAAGTGAAATGCTGAAAATAATGGATGAATATGAGGAATCTGTTAATTCATTAGAAAATGAAGCCACAAAAATTGCTGCATTTTTTCTTAATCGATTTGCTGTGGATGATGCTTTCCCTTTATTAGAAACTTACAATACCATTGCAATAAGAAATTCAGTAAAGACAAATGTTTTAGAAGTTGTTCTAAACAAACTACCTATACCGAATGAAGATGTTTCAAACGAGCAAATTATAGAGTTTCGCTCTGACCCAGATTCTAGAGCAAAGTTTAATGCTCTCAGGGTTTGGATGCAAGACATTTCAAGAAAGGATTATTCTCATAAGGAAATTAATGAAAGAATTGAGCACCTAGTCTATGAATATGAGACACATTTAAGACTGCATAAGCTTAAGTTCGGGCATGGTTCAATGAGGGTTTTTGTAACAAGTGCATTAGAGGTGTTGGAAAATTTGGCAACCCTAAAATTAAGTAAAGTAGTTGACTCGATCTATTCTTTGCAGACCAAAGAAATTAACTTATTAGAAGCTCAGTTAACAGCTCCAGGCAAGGAAGTTGCGTATATAATTGATGCAAATAATAAACTTGGGAGATAATAGTTATACTTGATAAAAATTGAGTTTATCTATCTGCTGATTTATTTAAAAGCTGTAATATCAATACGAGTAAACCCGAAATGATTTAGCTATCTAATTAAGCCTAGGATAACCCATTTATCTATTTCTTCCGAAGCGCTTTCACCATAATATTAGTAATTAATGACAGCTTGCCAGTATTGGCATCATTTTTATAATTAACTTTTACACGATATCCACGAACTCTTTTTTCTTCAGATTTTGGCTGTTTAAGAGCGTCAAGGTACGTCGGGAACTCTTCTGGAGCCAAGAAGTGTATTTGTGAGTGATATTTCTTTTTGAAAACAGTAGAAGCTTGTTCTTTAATGTTTTCTAGATGCCTTTTATCTTCAGAAATCATGAAAACTAATGAGTAGCCATCATCGATACACTTTTGGATATTCTTTAGTTCATATTCCATGCTATTGGTCACTGATACTTCAATGGCAATTCGAATATTATCTCGTACTAAAGCGACGTCAACTTTACCATCTTTTTTGGTAGGTTCTTCAAGGGTTGCCTTAAACCCATGTTGCCGTGCTATGGATTGTACATAGTATTGAACTGAACGATGTTTACGGATAACCTCTTGCTCTTTGACCTGCTCAATATATTTTGAAGTATGCGCTTTTAAATGGTCATCAGTTTGTATAGTGTCTTCAGTAGCCGTTTTCTCTTCACTTCTATTAATTCCCTGTTTTTTTATTGGATCTGTAGTACTTCGAGTTTTCTCCTTTTTTTCTTTTTTGAACAGTGCCTGTTTTGGTAAAAGCTCAAATAAAATCTCGTCAAGCTTTTCTTTTGGCTGCGCATAGATATTCTGTGTGTTATTGATAACATATTCTCTTATAGTGTCTGAATCAGAATTCACCTCACACAAAGGAAAGGTTGATAGATTAAAATCATCTTGTGAAGAACCAGTTCTCATAATGGTCTGCCCAATAGCCAAACTTTGTAAATCAGATTGTTCAAAGTATGAAAAACCTGTTTCCAACCGTTTGGCATCCGAATCACCAAGCCTAAAACAAATGCGTGTATAAGGGTTAGAAATAACGGAGTTGAGAATTTTTGGATCGTCTATTTGTGCCAGCTCTTGATGGGCTAATATCAATGCTAATCCATATTTTCTAGCTCCTGATAGGATTTGCGAAATAGAAGGTGTTATAAAATTTTGAAATTCATCACAGTAGATGTAGTAAGGGGGTCGTTGTGATTTAGGAAGAGATTGTCTTCCTTGCGCTACTTGATTGAATTTTGAGAGAAACATGGAGCCGAGCAAAAAGCTGTTTTCTTCACCGATTAGCCCCTGTGATAATTTAATTAGAACAATCTTTTTCTGTTCAATACAGCATCTGAAATCAACGCCTTTAGATTGTGCCAACATGTAACGGATTACCTTTGGTCGTAGGAAGGTATCAATACGGGTTAAAAGTGGTGCTATTCCTTTTCTCACCAAAGAGTATTCATTGTTCCAGTAGTAATGAATTGCAGAGTCATCGACAGTGCTTAAAAATTCCTTTCTAAAACGTTCTTCAAGTAAAAACCGTTTGAGCTCAATGAGCGTTCCTTGTCTACTGCTCTCCAGAAAAGTATTGATGGCATTAGATAGCACTGCCGACATATTATCTCCCCAAGATGTGGCGTGACGCTTGAAAGAAGACACCAAATCTGAACTCAAGACTATTTTTTCTGCATCAGTAGTTGCATTAAGTAAATTAAACCCAATTATATAATCAGTATCAGAAGGATCTATAACTATGACATCGTCCTTTCTATGCTCTGGAATGCGAAGAAGTATATCTTCAACAATATCTCCATGGGGATCAAGTAAGGTACAGCCATTTCCAAGCCTCATGTCTTCTAGCAGCATAGAGGCAATCAAGGTGCTTTTACCAACGCCCGTGGTTCCTATGATATGCGTATGACGAAGACGCATGTCATCATTGAGCATAACATGATGTTTCAATCCGTTGTGCTGATTGACACCTAAGAGATATTTTTGGTCAGTAACTTCTTTAGGTGCAGCTTTCGTCTTTCCTTCATGCGACCCCAGCTTTTTAGATGTGACTGTTTTATTTGGATAATGAACAAAGGTGTTCAGTTCCTTGGAGTTCAAAACAAAACCCAATCGGTTACTGAGGCGATGATGTAGATTGTATTTGTGGAAATCATAATCATAGCCTTCATTGGATAAAGGGATGAGTTTGTTATGTTGAGAAGTCGAAACAGCAGAAATACTTCGTGCCAACTCTTGTGCTAGATACTGACTCCTGTAATTGTCCTTGCCTTGCGTTGCTATACGCATCACTACTGAAAATAGTGGATGTGCTATTTTCTCTTTGGCACGCTGTGGCATTTCGGGAGCATCAACAAAGAATGAGCCCCCACGTCCATCACTTACTGAATATGAAATGTCCTTTGCAAGTGGCGATGTAATGCCCTTAAAAAGTACCTGAAGTACAATAACATCATTTTCTTGAAGAGATTCCATGGTAGCAATAACAGAAGTCAGTGGGTCAATTGAAAATGATTCAGTTGTTGCTATGCTTCGCATATACTCATCGTTCAATCCAAAATCCGCGATAGCAATATCATTTTCGACAGAAAACCCTAAACCATCAACGGCAACATCTCTGCAAATGACAGCAGGGAAGTATGCGAGAAGTTGTGATTGCACCCGATCTTTATCATGTTCGCTACAGGCTACCCGAATGCTTATGTCATCAACTGTTCCAATAATCTCAAAGGATAGTAGATGCTCTGTAAAGGACAGCGTATTGAGGAACTCAATGTTTCTATTTGGCAGTATCTCAGTTCCTTTAGGAAAGGACAGGGAAATACCTGTAAGGTTTGGGATGTTTTCTAACGCTAAATAACGAGGTTGAACCTCTATCATTTCTTGCGTTGATTCTTCCGTTTCTTTTTGTGGAGAAAGTAATTTTGTGACTTGTTTAAAAAGTGATGGCACACGGCCATCGTCAACTATTGGTGTTTTTGAACACGTTGCGTGGCGGAAAGGAATATATGGGGTTTCAATATCAACGGGAGTATCGAAGTGGTAATAACCACGAAATCGATATTCCCAATTATAGAAATTTAGTGTTGTTTGTTCGCTTGCATTCATTAACGAGCAAATATGTCATTCAATACAGGTCTTCGTTCGGTTTCGGTCATTGCTCGTATTCCTTTATCGTTGGTGATATCATCGATAACCGTTAAGATCGAAGAATGGACGTATGACATCAGCATGGAAGCAGTATCAATACGGTAATAGGTTACAGGATATAACTTTCTAGCTAACCAGTCACCTATAAAGGGAATCTTTGAGATCAAGATTTTACCAATGGAATCTTTATAAAGTAGCCACCACGACACAAAGAACCCATGACCAAACTTGGCGCCACATATATCATACTGATAGTCCTTCCACTTAGCGCGTAAGTACAGTCTGGAATTAGACATCATACCACCTTCTTTATGGGCTGTTTCTTGGATGTTAATTCTTGTTACACCATGTGATTCTAACTCTGCTTTTAATAAGGCATAAAACTCTTTAGGCGAGTATTCAAAGTTATCAATAAGGGTATTCCACCTTGAATGATAATTTTTTCTGGTTTTACTGAAAATAAATCTTAAAACAAGAAAAACAACAACTCCTGCTAGGATATACATTCCATACTTTGTTAGATAGAAAGTGAATTCGTTCATGATTTAAAGTTTATTGCTAATCTATTTTTAATAGCAACTTAAATCAATACGGATTTTCCCTTAATTAAAATTCAAAAATCAATATTTATAAATTATTGATTAGTACTTAAAAAAAGTCTATGACATTATATGTTGTAAAATTTCTTTAGCAACAAATTCTGCATTTTCTTTTTTATCACTGGTCCATTTTGCTAGTTGGTGTGGTGCATGGTTTAAGAAAATAATTTTTTTATTTGAGGTTCCAACTGCTGAATTTATTAATATTTCAGGTATTTCTTCAGGTATTATATTGTCATTCCTGCTAAAGAAAATTAAAAGTTTACCTTGAAAATTCTTTAATGCTTCAGGAGCATTGTTATTTTTCCAGCTGTTGGTTTTTCTAATAATTTTACTAAATTTCACTCCAAAGTGTACTTCAAGTGCTTTCTTATCATATAGGGCAGGTGCAAACAAAATCAAATTTTCAATCCTATTTTTATATTTGCTTAACATTAAATTGATTGCCACTTGTCCACTCATGCTGAATGCAATAATAGTTATTTTAAGTTTAGGATTTAAATACTTAAGTGCAGATATAGCTTCATCAGTTTTTTTTTGTATACTAGAGATCTTATTTGATGTGCTGCAACCTTGACCAGAAAAGTCAAAACAGAATATTCCTAATCCATTTTCAAATAACTGTTTTGCTAAAGGAATGAGCCTGTTTTTATTTGAGTTTCCAGCACCATGTAACATTAAAACTGTTGGTAACTCCTTATCTTTAGTAATATTTATAGCATCTAAAACTTCTTCTCCTACCTTAAATTTAATTTGTTTGATAGTCATGATATAACTCTATTGTATGATTCAGTTCTTAAATGTCTAGTTTTTCTTAAATCATTAGTTGTAACAATTCTAGTGAGCCATCTAGCACTTTTTCCATATAGAGGCTTGTAAGCATTTCTTCTGTGAACCGTTCTAAAGTTGTCAATATATAAGCAATTACCTTGCTCTAAAATGATTTTGATTTGATTTTTATCTATAACATTAATTAAGTAATCTATTGCTTCTTTCTGTAATTTTGAGTAGCTTTTTGTATTCATATTATTAAGATTAATTCTCAAATATGGAGCTTTAAGATTTCCAAACAAGATAGATTTTTTAGTTTGCCTTTCTTTAATATTCAAGTTTTCATGAATAGGATTTGAATTGATGATAAATTTTTCTTCAAATAATATTCTTTTTATGTCTTCTGGAAATTGGTGGTTTTGAATATGTGAAATCACTGTTGGTGCTTTTTCATAATTTCTCATACAAATTAACCCTAAATAATCTGGAATTCCTTCATGAAAAGCATCTTCTGTATGAAATTGGAAATCATAAGTTGACCCAGAACTACTGTTCGAAATATTTTCTAGTTCTTTAAGAGGGATAATAGAATTTATTATATGTCCTCGTCTTTGAGAAGAAAAAGCAATAGGCTCCCCTAAAAGACTGGAGAACAAACCATGAAATATATCAGCATTTGTTAGACTAAACTTTTTTTCATATTCTCTGTATTCACTTGGTGTGTCAATAATATTTTGCTCGTCAAAAGGAGCATTTTTTATTAGAATCGCTAATGATGCTTCATTATACTTAAAATCATAAAACAGGTCTCTTAACCGTCTTGGAAGCTCTTGAGCATACAAATGTGAACGTGAAAAAAAAACAGTTTCAAGAACTGGGCTATGCGTTAATGCAATATAATCAATTAATTTATTTATACTTTTAATTTCATCATCTTTTAAAACAACTTCTTT
>NZ_JBLXHU010000072.1:0-6942 GCF_048259285.1 Bizionia sp.
TTTGGGAATTTCGGGCGCAATGCGCACAAGATTGTTAACGAAAAACACCCCATCTACCCGCCCATTGGTACTTAAAATCAATTGCGCATCTGTCTCATCTTTAGAGAAAGTAATACCAAAACATAAGTTCTCATGATAATCCTGTAAGCGACTAGTAAGTTCATGATTATAAAACGCCTGCTCGGCCATCGGAAAATCCTGTAAATAGTAATAGGTTTCAGCATAGTCCTGAAACCAATCCCAAAATGCCTGTAACTGTGCCATAAGTTTAAATTTTAGTATACTAATTAAAGTTAAATATATTCCCGCAGCTCCCAACTCCCAACTCCAGGCTCCCTTCTTCAGTTAAAGAGGGTGAACAAACGATGTTTGGACGGGGAGTTTGTAGCATAGCGACGCCTGCCTGCCGATAGGCAGGAAGTACGCTATAAAAATCCTAGCATCAAATTAAAAGTTAAAGAGGCACCCAAGCGTTAAGAAATAGTCCAGTGGCCTATTTTAGCAAAGGGGCCTGCCTGCCGTTAGGAAGGCAAGCCAGCGCGCGGATATGTAGTTTGGAGATCTAGACGGAGGGCTTGCTTATCCTAACTCCCTGCTCCTAACCCAAATTAACGTAATAACCCAATAACAACCCCCACCGCAACAGTAAGCAAGCCCCCCTTGGGGATTTAGGGGCTCTTACCACCCCTATAACCCGACTCAATCATCGCCGAAACATGACGCTCATCCGCCCTAAAATAATCACAATAACTTTTCAAACTAACAAAGTTACGTGCTGGAAGATCAAAATGAATATTGATATCTTTTATATACTGCCTTGCAGTTTTATCGCAAACACCATTTACGATTTCGATATCTTTAGAATATAAAAATGCTAATGCCATAATAACAAATTTTAAAGGTTAATCAGATGTTCTCTGATGCCAACAACTTAAAACAACCTAAAAAGGTAGTAAGTTGGAAAAGATCAAAATGTCAAGAACTTGAAAAAGTAATTATACACAGCAAGCGCACAATATTTTTAAACAGAAGGAAAGTCTGAGCATACTAATATCAAATAGTTTCCCACAAGCACATATTTTTAATCAAAACATAATAAGTCACCCGGGTAATCCGTATCTAAAAATATCTAACTGCATAATGATATCAGGATTAATTCAATAACCTGTACAGGTACTCTAGGACGGATAATACGCACCCCACGCAATCCTCATATACGTCAGTTCGCCTGTTCCATCCATTTGTCGGAATATATCGAGAATGCACTACTAATAACTAATAACTAACACCTCACAACTAACAACTTACAACTCACACCTCACCTATACATACCCTATACATACCCTATACATACCCTATACATACCCTATGAAACACCAAAAGCATAAAAATCAAGAACAAAAAGGAACTTACACCCTTATATACAGAAAAAGCGGAATTTGTTACCCCTAAAACGTTAATAATCAGTAAACAAATCCAACAAGATGAGTAATAGCGATTAAAACGGAAGGGATTAAAATACAATCAGAAATAGTGATTAGCTTGAGCACATCAAGGATTAGAGACTGTTAAAAAAAGATCGGTATACAGGTCGCAACAACATGCTAAAACTTGATAAAAAATGAATGTGTAATCAGTATGGGCAGACAGCTTTAAGTCAAAAACAAAAAACCTGAAAGCCTGTACACAAATTTTAGAAATTATGGCTAAAGTTAGGTCAATTTTTAATGTCGAAGGAACACTGGGAGAAGTGAGCTTCGTAAAAGGAGAAGATGGGTATTATGCCCGGACGAAAGGTGGCGTGAGTAAAAAACGTATTTTAAACGACCCCGCCTTTGCAAGAACCCGCGAAAACCTAATGGAATTCGCAAACGCAGCAACCAGTGGAAAAATGCTGCGTCGAAGCATCGTTGGACTGTTGAATGATGCCAAAGATAACCGCGTCACATCACGTTTAACACAAGTCATGGCGAGGGTCAAAAATGAAGACCTGATCTCATCACGTGGCGAACGAAATGTAGCAACGGGAATCTTAACCGTTTTAGGAAAAGCCTGGTTAAACGGCTTTAACTTCAACAAACGGGCAATTCTAGACAGCGTGCTACAAGCAGCATTTTCTTTAAACCCTGTTACAGGCGAAGTGGTTATTGCCGATCTGGTTCCAATCCAACAATTGGAAATCCCAGATGGCGCCACCCATGTCGAGTTAAGTTCCGGTTTTTTAAACCTGGATTTCGCTACGGGTATAAAGGATTTGCAAGTGAGCAACTTGGTAAATTTACCAATTGATGCTACCATTTCAACGGTAACACTAACACCTGCAGGTGCACCTGTAGGCACTGGTCAAAGTTTCTACTTTCTAAAAGTGGTCTTTTATCAGGAGATTAATGCCGTACAATACCCATTAAACAATGGTGCATTTAATGCACTCCAATTAATTGAAGTATTGTAATGTGTACCCTATGTGTTTGAAAAGGCTGTCTAAAAAAGGCAGCCTTTTCTGAATAAATAATAACCATCCAGTTCCCCGCTCCCCTCTTCAGTTGAAGAGGGGTGGACAAACGAAGTTTGGACGGGGAGTTTGTAGTATAGCGACGCCTGCCTGCCGATAGGCAGGAAGTCCGCTATAAAAAATCCTGTATTTCAAACAAAAGTTAGAAAAGGAGGTTTGCAAAATTGAAAGAGGGGTGGACAAACGAAGTTTGGACGGGGAGTTTGAATAAACACAAAAGAATATAACCAAACAGGCTCCCCTCTTTAGATAAAGAGGGGAATGAATTTGATGTAGTGATAACGAAATCAAAGAAAGGGGAGTTTGATTTTAAGAGGCACCCAAGCGTTAAGAAATAATCCTGTGGACTATTTTAGTAATGGGGTCTGCCTGCCGTTAGGAAGGCGAGCTGGCGCCTAGGCAGAATAAGCAAACAAAGTTTAATCAAGGTGTTTAAAGCAAATTACAACGGAAATAAAGAAAGAGCCTGCCTGCCGCTTTATAGGGAGTTTGAAAAAACAAACCGGCCGTCTAAACCTCCTTTCGTCAGTTTAGCCACCTCCCTGTAACTAAAGGGCGGAGCCGTTTTGCGCTGGTTTTCAAAAATAGATAAGACTTTGCACAAGTTTCAAGTTTTATATAATCATCAAAAGGGTTAGAGAATATAGTTACCTTTAAATTGTTGCTAAATGCATCTTGACTTAAAGTTGAGCTTTCTAAAGATACTTCAAAATTAAGATCCACTGTATCATACTCAATGCCATCTTGAAAAGGACTACCACCTGGATAGCCTCCACTAAAATCAGCTAAAACATCCACATTATCTACAGTAAATTCAAAAGTGTACTGCGCGTTTTGTATTAATGTCAAAGTCCCAGTGACATCAATTCTAATAGGATCGTCAATATTATTTATGGTTATGGAAGGATAAGATTGTGTGTAAATAGGCGTATCTTGAACAGTATTGCCATCATGTCTCGTCCCGAAATATGGCTACAGGATAAAAATTGATTTTACCCTGATACTTGATATACCATACGGGGTGTTTTAAAGTCCTAATATAATTATATAGCATGGTATAAGTTATTGGCATGCTTTTCAAGCATAATCACTCTCAATTTGAAAAATAACCTCATAGTCTTCATCTTTCAAGGTAATACTAGCCCCATCAATCTTTCCAGTTAAAGTTTGACTTAAAGACATCGAAGTAAAGAAAATAAAAGTTAATCTAATCGTACATTTAATACAAAAAATAAGGCATAGACATATCTGCTTATTTATTCTAAAAAATGGAGCCTTTGAAAACTCCCCATGTGGTAATCAATTTTTAACTCAGTTCTTTGATGTGCATAGTAGTTTTTTATACTACATAACTTTTATACTACATAACCTGAAACATAGTCGTAAGGGTACACTATGGTAAAATCTTTGAAGCTAAGTCCACTAAAGTTATAAATACAAATCTGAATTGCAGGTTTATAATCAAGATATTGCGGCTTACCCAATTCAAACTTCATTTGATAATTGGGTTGCAAGTCTTTTGATTTTGAATGAACTCCATAAACTCTAATGGCTTTATAATCGAAAATCTTAAGAGTATTTTGCATGTAAGATAACACTCTCGCTACTGTAGTTTTATTGTTTAGCAGTTTTTTCGTTTTCATTAAGCCTATACTCCTCTCGAAATCAAGCATGTGTTCGGTTTTTCCAACTAGATCAAAACAAGTAGTTGTGCAGAAATTAAAATGAGCTTCGCAAATAACATATTTATTATCAAGTCTTGTTTTTCCCCACCAATGAGCATTTTCAATGAAAGTATCCCAAAAATAATGGCCTGTACCTAGCCATGAATTATTCCACGAGCAAGGAAATGGACCTTCTTGTTCAATTTGGTCTGGGTTTTCTCTGTCCTCCAGAGTTTGATATATTTTTTTGCTTTCCAAAAGAATGCCTTCTTTATTTAATAATGGTATTTTCTTTTAAAGGCTTTTCTAAAGATGCTAAATTCATTGTAGGCAAAACAATTGGAGGCGTATTTGCTTGATTAGTTATTATACTAACATAAGCGCGTAAGTATGGAAATAAAATAGCGATACTGTTTCTGTAAAAATATGAAGGAATTCCGTCTATAGAAACGACATTCTCAAATTTAAATATCCCATTGCAACGGATATTAACAAAAGGTTTTATATCTTTTTCTTGACTTGTTAAAGCTGAAAAATCAAAAGTTAGTAGGTAAGTTGAATTTTCGGAATCGAAAAGACCTGAAGGCTTGAAATCCACGAATAATTTATCCGATGTATAGTGTTGTAAGTCGATAAGAACTTTATCAAAATAATAACGTTCTATTGAAAAGCTTGCTTTTTCCATAAGTTTTGGTCAAAAAAAAATCCGAAGTAAAATTCGGATTTTTTATGTTATTAACAAAACTTTCGTGCTCTAAATCGGGTGGATTATTTTCTAGCATAAAAAAGCAGCTAGAGTTCTCAATAAATTCCTCTAGAGTTGGGCTGTTAATTTTATCAAATTCTGATGTTGAATTCCAGTCCTTTGCAATTTGCTCTTCAGAGGTATTATTGAAATAATCTTGTAACTTTTCAAAAATACTTTTCATCTCTTTATCCTTTTGTTTCTTGTTTTCAATACGACAAGTATAGTTAATATATGTCATACTCTTTGCAAAAGTACAACTTTTGTACAATTTGCTATTGTATTTCGTCGAAATAATTTATTTAAATCTTTCTTTAAACCTATTAATTAGACGAATTAACTTTAATTAAGTTACAAAATTCATTCCGTTATATTGTTAATTGTTTATTAATTTTGCAACTTACTCGCTATGTTAAGTCCCGAAATATGGCTACAGGTTAAAAATTGATTTTACCCTGATACTTGATATACCATACAGGGTGTTTTAAAATCCTGATATAATTATATAGCATGGTATAAGTTAATGGCATGCTTTCTTGCGCTTTTAGCACCAACATGTCTATTCCCTGCAACCCCAGCAAGACCAAATCTTTATAAGAACAACCTTTCTCTCGGAACGCCACTTCGTTACCACATCATCCACAAATAAGTCAAAATTTTTCATGCCTAAATGCACATATTTGGTACAAAATGCCCTAATAGCTTTAAAATAAAAAAGTAATATTCTCATATCACTCTTTACTTTAATAATCTTTTTAATGTTTTGGGATTCATCCGATTGTTGAAAAAAGTAATCAGGTAAATCTTGTTGTTCTCTTTGTCTTCTTTATAGAATAGGGATACATTCTTATGAACGATTCCCTTTCTGATACCTAAACTTTTATGTGCATAAGGATGTGTTACGCGTCCGTTCTTAACCTTTTCCAACAGTTCATTGGTAAGGTCTCTAAAGTCTCTCATTTCCTTTTTTGTCCATCGCCATTCAAGGTTTTCAAAAACCTCTCTGTAGGTGATGTTAGCGAGTCTAGTCCAAATGAGTTCCATTCACTACAAACCGTAAGCCTCGTTGATTTCTTTCATGACTTGCTCATGAGTGAATGTTTTTCCTTCCTCAATATCTTTAAGTCCTGCTTCAACCAATAGTTTTTCAGTTTCAGAAACATCATCTGCCCAATCAGAAGAAGCCGAAAGTCCGTTCTTGATATGCTTCAGTTTTGAAATAATCGATTCGTCCTTAAGGTTTATCAACCATTCGATCAATTTGTATTTTTCTAATTGGATATCCATACGTTTTTATTTAATATCGGCATTACAAAGATAACGATTTTCATGTTATCTTATTTCAATTCAATAGTTATACTTCCTAAAACGCTACCATCATCTTCAATCTTAAAACTCACGCTGAGTTCCATGAAACGATATTCATCTTCATTGGCGCAAGAAAAAGAGACATAAACATCCCATACTAACTAATACAATAAATTACCAATTCATTTTCTAAAGCAAATATATTTAATGAGTTGTTTCCCTTCTTCAAAACTTACCAGCCCAATTATTTTATTTTCCAACTAATTATATTCAATTTCTAAAAAAAACATAAAAAGCGAATACAAGGCATAACGCTGAGGGTCATGAATCCAGTAATCTAGGAAATCGCCTTGAGTGAAAACCAAATCATATTGCGGGAAATCCTAAAATAGCTCCAATTTTACGGTTGCTCAAACCATCCAAATGAAGGGTGATAATTTGTTTTAAGTCCATAGGATCAAGTGTGTTTACCATATCTTATTGCTTTTTGCAACAAGATAGTTGCCTTGATCTTTCAAAGTGGCACTAATCGAACCGAAATAGCCAAAACAAGAATTAACAATTCATCAAAATCGCAATACATAAAATTAACATGCCAAACGGCCTACGTTTCGTTTCCGTAGTAAAACAAATAAAAGCCGCCGCATAAGGCAGCGGAGGATGGCCTAGCGCAGCGGTTGCCATCCGCAGGCAAAGGCTTTTATGCAGTTTTC
>NZ_JBLXHU010000073.1:0-6899 GCF_048259285.1 Bizionia sp.
TGAGTTCATTAATTCGTTTGGTTAGTTTTGAGTCAATATTTAGATTTTTAACCATTTTCATAAACTCATAGAATTGAAAGCCACAAAAAGTTCAGATTCTCCTTTATGATAATAGCTTTCACTTTTTGTGGCTTTCAATTCTATGAGTTCATTAATTCGTTTGGTTAGTTTTGAGTCAATATTTAGATTTTTAACCATTTTCATAAACTCGATTGGTGGCATTTGGTCTTTCTCCAAAATCCACTTACAAGCCGTTGCGGAACGTAAAGTATAAAAGAATTTTTTGAGTTTATATTCTTCATTTTCTTTCAATTCATCAATGAATTTTTTAGCCATACTTAGGTAATGGTGCATTGTGGCAATTCTTGAATATTGATTTTGTGCCACAATTTTCATTTCTTCTAAAAACTCATTGTTTTTCTTGTAAATAATGGGTGATTGAATTCGCTCCAATAAAGGTGCATTTGACTTTTGCAATAGTTTTAATGATTTTCTTAAATCCCAACCAGTTATATCTATTTCGTTGTTTTCAAACATCAGTTCGAGACTGTCTTTTTGTTCATTTAATGATAAATACCAGTCCTTTTTATGTTTATATATTATTCTAATGTCAAAGTCACTATCTGGCGAGGGAAAACCCCAAGCTCTTGAACCAGTCTCACAAGCCAATAAGATTTCTACTTCTTTGCTTTTCTCAATTTCGGTTAAATATTGGCTTATTTTTTTATCCATATGGTTTGGTTTAAAATGAATGGCAACAATTGTATAAATACACTAGTGTGTTTATCTATATTATGTTTATACCTCTAAAATAGTTAAAATTCTTAAAAACTGATCTGGTTTTAAGGTTATTTGTGTATTGGGCTGGCAGTAAATAAAAACTGAATAGAATATTCTGCAAGACACGAGCACGAAGTGCGAACTGTACGTTGGTAAATTTTTGTAAGTAGGCGAGAACTAGCAATGGATTGTATACGGTGTTGCCACACGTTTTTATATTTTTCGTAGTTCAGACAGATATTGATTCTTTATGTTTTCAAATTTGTCAATCAAATCCGATTTTTCTTTTATAGAATTCAGTTTAATCGAATCCGTTTTGAAAAATTCAGATTTCTGCTCATTCTTAATTCGTTCTTGTTCAATAAGTTTTTCAAGTTTACTTATAAATCCATTATTTAATCTAATCTCTTTGGAACTTATTTTCTCTTTTTTAAAATACTCATTTAGCAAGTATTCATAACTTTCAATCCAATCCGATTTGTCAAAATTAGTTGCCTTTTCTTCAAATTTTTCTACTGTAAATTCTCCAATTTGAGTTTGGTCACTCCAAAAGTCAAGTTTTCCGTTTTCCAACTTCTCAATGTCAATATAGCAATTCAGATAATTGTTTAATTCCGAAATCAGTTTTTCTCGGTTTTCAATTCCGATAAGAGTTAGTTCGTTTTTTTTAAAATCAGTTGGATTAAACTTTTTTGAAAAGAAGTTACTCGAACTTAAACATAACTTGACTTCGTCAGCGTTATTTTCGTTAACTACTTTTATAAGTACAAACATTAAATTAGTTCCGATTATGCTCATTTCTCAAATGTATGGTAACGGTCTCGTGTATGAATAGTAGCGGATTTTGACACACTAACTTTCCGGTTAAACACAGACCTTTTTTATATTTTACTTTTGTTTTATCACTTAAACCGCTATTATTTTTATACATTGTTGGCAACTGGCTTTTTATCTTTTCAATGTGAAATGACCAGAAAAAGTTCGACCATTACCAAGATTTGTTCTAAACCAGTAATCATTTGACATCATTTGTTTGCCATTATAAAGTCCATTCCAACCTAAATCATTTGATGTTACTCTAGCTAATAGCTTACCGTACCTGTCAAAAATTAAGGTCTCTGAATTAGGAAAATTGACTATACCTTTAATCTGCCAAAAATCATTATACCCATCATTATTTGGTGTAAAGAACTTTGGATAATCAATTACTGTAACTTCTTCTGAATCTTGTCCGCAACCATCTTTATCCTTAACAAATACCGTATAAATTCCACCTTGAATATTTGAGAAATAATTACTATCCTGGTAATTAATTCCGTCAATTGAGTATTCAAAATCTCCATCACCAGATGCAGTTATTTCAATATAGTTATTCCCAAACTCTCCAAAATTTACTTGTTGTATTTCAGGTAAAACTGAACGAATAAGAGTAAAGTCAAAAGAATTTTCGCAAGTTATGCCGTTCTCAATTTGTGTAACAGTTAAAGTATAATGACCTTCTTCTGATATTTCTGTAATGTTAGTGCTTGAAATTAAAGAGCCATCCTCAAATACCCAATTATATGAATTATATCCAGAATTTACATTTAACAATATAGATGGTTCTAAATTACAAATGAAATATTCATCCTCTAAATTAATTACAGGTAACTCGTTTACAATTAAATCAAATGATGTTTCTGAATAACAAATAGGGTTTGAGACATCTTCAACTCTTATATTTATAGTTTGTGAAAAAGGTTCTGTATTTTGAAATAATATAGGCAAAGGGCTTGGAAGTGGATTATTATCGGAATCGAAATATTGTATCGTTAATCCTGTTTGATTTCCAATGATTTGTTCTTCTATAGTCGATGTGTCAAATTCGGAATATCCACTACCTTGGTCACAAGCATATAAGTTTTCTGGTTGGTTGATGTTTGGTTGGGTTACAGTTTGCAATTGCAAAGTCGTTTCTGCATAGCAGGTCGAAAAATTATCAGTAACCCTTACGGTTATTAGTTCATTGAAAGCATTTGCATTTGTGTATGGGTTTGGTAAAGGACTAGGTAATTCATTCCCATTTTGATCAAAATAACTAACGGACATTCCTGTTTGACCATTTAGGACTTGTGTTTCTACATTTGAAGTATCAAAATATTCAGATATGCCATCATTGTTATCATCACAACCTAATAATGGATCTATTGAGTGTGCTATAGGACTGGGATTTACAACTAAATCAAATGTAGTTTCAGAATAACAATTAGAGTCATCATTTATAATCCTTGCAGTTATAGTTTCAATATTTTGAACTGAATTAGACAATGGATTTGGCAAGGGATTTGGTAAACTATTTCCATTACCATCGAAAAAGTTAAGAGATACATTAGTTTGTCCAGCAATTAGAGAAGTTTCAATTCCACTAGTATCAAAATTATGGTATCCGTCATTGTTATCGTCACAAACAATTAAATCATCTATTTCTGATATTAATGGAAGTGTATTGACTATTAAATGAAATTCTGATTCTACATAACAACCTAAATTGTTTTCATCAGCAATTCTTATTGATATTGTCTCGTTATTTGGAACGGAGTTGGTCATAGGGTTCGGTAATGGATTAGGTAATGAATTTCCATTGCTGTCAAAGTAGGAAATAACTACTCCAGATTGTCCATTAAGGATTAGATTTTCCACCATTGAAGTATCAAACGAAGTTGAAATTCCTGAGTTTAATTCATCTTCACATGATATGATATTAAAAGGAATATTTGCAATTGGTGTTTGTGAAACAGAAATATTGAATGTTCTTGTGTCATCGCATCCAACTGCTGATTCTATAAAAACCGTGTATTCGCCTTCATGGATAACATCAGCATTATTAATAACAGGATTTTGAACATTACTAATAAAACCATTTGGTCCAGACCAAGAATAAGAAATTCCTCCTGAAGCTTGAAATTGAATATCATCACCTATACAAACAGATTCAGTTGCAGAGGCACTAATTGAAGAAAAACAGTCTTTAAATTTAACTAAAAAAGTATCCATACCACCTTGATAAGTTTCTTGATATGCTCCAGGTGTAGATATACCATTTGAACTAAATGTAAAACCAGTGATATAAATATCTCCGTTGTTTTCCGCAATCATTCCTGAATAATCTGATCCACTTCCTCCATAATAGGTGCCCCATATCCTCTCACCAATATTGCTAAACTTTACAATGTATAAATCATATCCGCCTGCATTATCTTCTTGAAATGCATCTATCGTAGAAATATTTGAATTACTATTTCCGCTTGTAAATAGATATATATCATCCGAGCTGTCAAAAGTAATTTCATTCATTCCCCAATGCCCGTCTAAACCATCACCACCATAATAAGTGTTCCATAATAAATTTCCAGTGCTATCAAACATAGCCAAATAGGAATCATAGCCACCAGCAAAATTAGGCTGGTGTGAATTGACCATAGTTAATCCAACATTACTTCTTGTGTGTCCAGAGATCAGAATATTATTGTTACTATCAACTTTAACACTATCGTTAAAATCGTAGTCTGTTCCGCCATAAAATGTGCCAAACAATCTCTGACCATCAGAATTAAACTTAACAATAAAAGAATCATTCCAGAGCAGTGTGTCATAATTATGTTCTTCTTGATAAGCACCAGGTGTTGATATTCCCTCAAAACTACTTGTTGTTCCTGAGCAAACAATATCTCCGTTAGAATCTATATCAATACCATTGAAAGAGTCATGTCCAGAACCACCATAATATGTTCCCCAAACTCTCTCACCATCAGATGTGAATTTTACTAAGAAGGCATCTTCGTTGAAATTTTGATTTACATTGCCAATTTCCTTGAATGAACCAGGAGTCGATATGCCATTATTACTGGACGTTGTGCCCGAAAAATAAACATATTGATTGGTATTATCGACTTTGATACTGCTTATGTTTTCAATCCAATCTCCTCCATAATATGTACCCCAATATCTTATTCCATTAGAATCGAATTTCATTATAAAGCCATCATACCAATCGTTGTATGTTTCTTGAAAAGCACCTGTCGAAGCAATATTAGATGTGCTGAGTGTTTCTCCTACACAATATATGTTCTCATTATTATCAATATCTAAATCTCTGACAAAATCTCTTCGCTCTCCACCTAGATAGGTTGACCAAATCAGATCTCCGCTTTCATTAAATTTTGCTATAAAACCGTCCTCTTCATTACTTTGTAATGTTGTTTGATAAGCTCCTGCGGTTGCGATATTTGAGGCACTACTTGTATAACCAGCTATATAAATATTGTTTTCAAATGTTTTTACAATTCCATTAAAGTTATTTTCATCTTCACTACCTCCAAAATAAGTTCCCCAAAGTCTAACTGGAGTAGGATCAACAATTAACTTTTCATTTTTTTTAATCTTTATGTTTTTCCCGGAAAGACCATATACATTATTCTCAATTTCAATAAAACTTAATTTCTTTTCAAGCTTTGATGTTTTGTTCTGCACCCAGCTTTTTGGAATAACTTCTCTTAATTTTCCATGAATCAAGTCTATTTCAATATTACCAGATACTTCTCTTGAATTTGCTCCTTCTAATTTCATTTTTATATCAGAAATCTTAGCTCCTTCATACAGTATAAAATTATATTCTACAGGTTTCGTATTTGAGTCTGGAACAAAAAATTCAACATCAATATTTGGGTATATATTTTTATATATTAAATGTTTGTATTGTTTTACATGAATTACACCATCTTTTTCATGCGCAATATTATAATAATTATTGTACTCCTTTGAAGAGTGTTTAAATTCTATTTTTGTATTAGGGTTACTATTTATAAATGAAAAATCTACTCTATGAAAGATATAGTCTGAACAACTTTTTTGTTTAACATTTCTTTTTGTAAATTCAGTTGTGTCTTCTTTGAAATCTTCTTTTTGCTTTATTTCATATGTGTCATAGGAAAAACCATCTTTTCTTAATTGTACATTTAGACCAGGGGTGTTTAATAGGTACAATACATTGTTATTAGGTTTTCCATTTTGATCAACAATTTGACCTTTATTTTCAATAAAATGACTTTTACGTTTATAATCAGAATGTCTTTTGCTATTCTGAGATATTACTATCTGATTAAGCAATAAAATATAAAGGAGTAATGTTCTTTTTCTTTGTCTCAATATGTTTGTTTTTTTTAGCTTGTTGCCAACGGTTGGTATAACCGAAGTTACGGTATTTAGTTGATAGTGTTAGAACTAAGCTCATGTTTTAGCAATTCGCGCTGGATTGCTTCGCCAGTTCGCACTTTGTGCTCGTGTCGGACGAAGTCGAATCCGCCGTAATTGCGGTTATACATTGTTGGCAATAGTATTTTTTTTGATTATTTCATATAGTTTTTTCGAGTCGGATTCTACAATCTCACTCAAGTCAAATTCAATTTTATTTCCCTAAACCGTTTTTAAAATCAGTTTCTTGTTTGTTAATTCAGATGATATTATTTCTTTAAATTTTATGTTTTTCCCTAAAAATGATTTGATTCGGATTAACATTCCTCTGCTGTTCCATTGAACATAATTTTTATACCAAAACATCTGCGTACTAAATCCGAATACGATTATGTATCCGAAAACATTCAAATACTTATTTGTTTTTGGGTTCTCAAATTCAATAAAATCAAAAGCTCCATTTAATAGAAGAAATAATCCAGTTAAAATCAGAGGTAGTAAAATCCAACGACCTTTTTTATTCAAATTCCCAAAGTGAATTCTTTTCATTTCGCCATTATTGATTTAATCAGTTTATAACAATACAAAATTCCAATTAAGGACATAATTCCACAAATCAAGTATTCCGATTTGGAATAATAGTCAATTCCTCCAATCAAACCGAAAATCATCCATAACAGGTTGGTTACGATTTCACCTTTATTTAATTTGTTCTTATTTCCCGATTGTTCTGTCATGTTATTGCCAACAATTGTATAAACACACTAGTGTGTTTATCTATATTATGTTTATACCTCTAAAATAGTTAAAACTCTTAAAAACTGATCTGGTTTTAAGGTTATTTGTGTATTGGGCTGGTAGTAAATAAAAACTGAATAGAATATTCTGCA
>NZ_JBLXHU010000074.1:0-6867 GCF_048259285.1 Bizionia sp.
AAAAAGGGATAAGTGGAAATAGGATGGTCACAGATGAAATTTGAAACGAGAAAGGTGACAAGAGCAAGCTGAGGCGTGAGAAGTGAGGACTGAAAGGTGAAAAGTGAAAAGTGAAAATTGAAAAGTGAGGAGTGAAAAGTTCTTAAGTTATCGGGTTAATTAGGAATTAGGGATGAGGTGTGTGTTGATTGGTTCATAAGTTAATGATATAATTAGATATTGTGGTATAGAGTTAATGGGTTATTGACGTAATGTATTGCGACATATTAGGACACGATTTTCACGGATTAACACGACTTGGTGTGGTAAGATTCGTTGATTATTTCAGGGAGTTCCAGGGAGAATTTTCACAGAGATACGCGGAGTAATTTTAAAATGGATTAAATAGTTGATGGCTTTTTGGAAAGTAGCCCTACTATTGATGAGATTGCTCACATCGTATTATTTTAAAAAAAATGGTGTTCGTGAATGCTTTGCATTTGCCGCGTTGTTCCTGTGTCACTTCCTGCCTAATGACAGGCAGGCTCGCAATGACAGCATTTTTTAAATCCGGATGGTAAAATGTTCTTTCCGTTGTTCCTTTCTAAAAAATACAAAGCCCCAGAAAAAGGTGTCGATGGTAACGGTTACTTGCGGGTGTTGTTTGATGATTTCCCAAGCTTGGGTCATGCCTTCTGACCAATAAATATCATCAAAAATAAAAATGGTGTCGTTGTGGACTGATGGGAGGAGGGTTTCAAAATATGCTATGGTGGCTTCTTTGGTATGGTTGCCATCAAAAAAGATCAGATCCCAAGCCTGTTGGGTTCTGGTATTGAGATGTTGGCTGAAATTACCTGTTAAGAATTGGATGTTTTTATAATTGGCTAAGGCCGATTGTGCAAACTTGGAACAATTTGGGCAACCTTCAATAGTTGTGATTTTTGCTTGTGGACACCCCAAATGCATGGCGTGGGTTGCAATGCCTAATGATGTGCCTAATTCTAAAATATGTTTGGGTTGAAAATAGCCCGTTAAGCGATACCATAATTTAGCGCGCTTTAACGGTGTGCCAGATGTTTTGGCTATTTCAGCAATGCGTCTTTGCTTGTTGGTTGTTTTTTTAGAGCCTGATCCTAAGTCCGTTAGATTGATGGTTTCTGGACTTCCTAATACTTGCTTTCTATACGTTTTTAATTCCTGATAAGCTGGGTATTCTGTTTTATCGTAGAAGCATTTCGTGATTAAATCATATACAAAAGGAGAATGGACACCGTGTTGGTTGGTTGATTTTAAAAGGAACGGTATATATTTTTTTTGTTGGTACACGGTTTCGTATTCAGTGTTCAGTGTTCAGTGTTCGGTTTTTGGTGGTTGTTCTCGATACATCCCTCCTTGCGGTGGGACACTCGAACTGACGGGTTCCGAGACAAGGTTCAAGGTTATTAAGTTATTAAGTAAACCGTTACATAAAACATTAAAGTCATATAACTACTTGTTTGTTTACGTCACTGAAAACTGCGACTGTAAACTATTCTTACTCTTCTAGCTTTGAACTTAAATCAAACCAGCGCATTTCTTTTTCATCAATCTCATCTAGAATCTTTTGTAATTTTTCAGATAAGGTGTTGATTTCATCGGGTGTTAAGTCTGGGTTTAGGAATTCCTTTTCCATGGCCTGCTTATCATGTTCTAGACTGCTTATTTTACTTTCAAGGTTCTTGTATTCCTTTTGTTCGTTATAGGTTAATTTGATGTTATTATCTTTCTTCCAATTTTTCTTTTCCTTCTTGTCATCCTCTTTAGATTCGGGTTCTTGGCTGTCCTCATACGTTCTGAAATCGGAGTAATTCCCCGGGAAATCTTCTACAAGCCCTTCGCCGCGAAATACTAATAAGTGATCGACAATTTTATCCATAAAATACCGGTCGTGAGACACCACCATTAAACAGCCTGGGAAATCTAAAAGAAAGCTTTCAAGTACATTTAGGGTTACAATATCTAGGTCGTTTGTTGGCTCATCCAGAATTAAAAAGTTTGGATTTTGAATTAATACGGTACATAAGTACAGTCGTTTACGTTCGCCACCACTTAATTTTTCAACAAAGTCATATTGTTTTTTTCTGCTAAATAAAAAGCGTTCCAGCAATTGCCCAGCACTAATTTGACTCCCTTTTTTAAGTGGTATATACTCCCCAAATTCTTTAATTACATCAATAACCTTTTGGTTGGGTTTGATGGTAATACCGGCTTGGGTATAGTATCCAAATTTTACCGTTTCACCAATGACTACTTTACCGGAGTCTGGTTTTTGGGATTGGGTAATAATATTTAAAAAGGTGGATTTACCCGTTCCATTCTTACCAATAATTCCAATACGTTCGCCCTTTTTAAAGGTGTATTCAAAATTATCTAAAATGGTTTTGTCTTTAAAACTTTTACTGACTTTATGGAGTTCTAATATCTTACTGCCTAGGCGTTCCATATTTAGTTCTAATTGGACTTGATGGTCCTGGCGTCTTTGATTGGCACGGTGTTTAATATCGTGAAAATCGTCTATTCGCGATTTGGATTTTGTGGTTCGTGCTTTGGGCTGCTTGCGCATCCAATCCAGTTCTTTCTTAAAGAGTTGCTTGGCTTTCCCTGTTTCCGTCGCTTCATTTTCAATACGTGCTTCGCGCTTCTCGAGATAGTATGAGTAGTTTCCTTTGTAGGTATGTAATTGCCCATGGTCTAACTCAATGATTTCATTACACACACGCTCTAGAAAATACCGGTCGTGTGTTACCATAAAGAGTGTTATTTGCTCTTTAGCAAAGAAATCCTCTAGCCACTCAATCATTTCTAAATCCAAATGGTTGGTAGGCTCATCTAAAATTAATAAGTCTGGCTTTTTAAGTAAGGCGTTTGCCAAGGCCAGACGTTTTTTCTGACCGCCAGACAAGGCGCTCACTTTTTGATTGAGGTTATCTAGTTTTAATTGAAATAGGATTTGCTTGTATTGGGTTTCAAAATCCCAAGCCTGATTGCTATCCATTAACTCAAAAGCTTTTTGGTAGGCTTCGGCATCATCGGGGTTTTCCAAGGCTTTCTCGTAATCCTTAATAACCTTTAAAATGGGGTTGGAGGTATCAAAAATAGCTTCTTCCACGGTTAGGTTTGGATTGAGTTCGGGGTCTTGGGACAGGACGGCCACCGTAATGTCTTTTCGGTAGATGATTTGGCCCGAATCGGCTGTGTCCTTTCCAGATAGCATATTTAAAATAGAGGTCTTCCCCGTTCCATTTTTAGCCACAAAGGCAATTTTCTGATCTTTATGGATGCTAAAGGACAGGTTTTCGAATAGCGTTAATTCGCCATAGGATTTCGATATATTTTCAACAGTCAGGTAGTTCAACGTCTATTTTTTTGCAAAGAACGTAAATAATTCAAAATTTATACGATAAGTTTTGATATTCCTACTGAAAAGCTATATTTGTGAAGAAACTTGCACCCTCAACATGAAGCATTTATATGTTATTATACTTGGTTTAATCGCCTTGCTATCTGTGTCTTGTATACCCAATAAAGAGTTGGTTTACTTGCAAAATAAAGAAGCTGCCACCGATTCGACGCAAGTTATTATTGAAAAACAAAAACCCTATCGTGTACAAATTAACGATATCCTTAATATTCGTGTAAAAGCGATGGATCAACGGAATATTCAAATGTTTAACCCAACGGGCGAGCGGGATTTAAACGCGTCTGGAGACGAACGTGCCTTTTTTGATGGGTTTACGGTGGATATGCATGGGAATATTCGGATCCCTATTTTGGGTGAAGTGAACGTTTTGGGTTATACGACCGAGGAGATAGAACGTATGTTAGAAACCAAGTTGTTAGAAGAAGAACTTAAGGAAACCTCTAATATCTTTGTGACTGTGAAGTTAACAGGCCTGCGATTTACCGTTACTGGCGAAGTGGGGAGTACGGGAACGCAAACCTTGTATCAGCCCCGCGTAAATATTTTTGAAGCCTTGGCCAATGCCGGCGATGTCATGGTTACTGGAGACCGCAAGGATGTAACCATAATTAGGCAGTACCCGCAAGGGCAGAAAATACATCATTTGAATTTACTAGATGTTAGCGTCATGGATTCGCCGTATTATTATATCCAAATGAATGATATTATTTATGTGAAGCCGTTGAAACAAAAGTCTTGGGGAACCGGTGTAACCGGCTTGCAAACTTTAGGGACGATCATTACCGCTTTATCTCTAGTTACAACCACTTTATTACTTATAGACAGGCTCTAAATTATGGCAGATTACGATTATGAAGACATGGATTCAGGCGACGGTGGGAGTATTAACTTCGACTTCAAGGGGTACTTATTTAAAGTTTTAAATTTATGGAAGTTTGTGCTTGCTTGTATTGGTGTGGCTTTAATTATTGCCTACTTCATCAATGTGCGCAAGCAGAATATTTATAAGCTTGAATCGCTTATCTCTGTAGAAAACGATCAGAACCCTTTTTTTACTGCCAATACTAGTATTTCTTTTAATTGGGGTGGTGTTTCAGGGAAAATGGGTAAAACCATTACCACCTTACAAACGCGAACGCATAATGAAAAGGTTGTTGATTCGTTAAAGTCTTATATGAACTATTTTAGGGAAGGCAAGTACCGTAAAATAGATATTTATAAACAAGCGCCTTTTGTGTTTACTCCTGATTTGTCTCAACCACAATTGCTAGGTCACTTTATTGGGATTCGGTTTTTATCCCCATCTACTTTTGAAGTGTTTACAGCGTTTGAATCGGAGTCGGGTTCAGGACAGCGTTATGACACTAAAGAACGATTAGCTGTTTCTTTGCCTATAGGGCCATTTCAACAGGAATTTGCCTTGGGGGAGGTTGTTAATTTACCCTTTTTTCATGGTGTTGTGACTTTGCGTCATGACCGTGTCATTAAAGCTGGACAGGAATTTTTTATGCAGTTTAGTAATTTTGATGGGGTTGTTAATGGGTATCAGAGGGGAATTAATGTGAGTCCATTTAGTAATGCTTCAGCTTCTGTCCTGCGTTTGAGTTTAGCTGGAACTAATAAGTCTAAAATTGTAGATTACCTAAATACCACCGCCGTTATTTTAAGTGAAACGGAGTTGGAACGCAAAAACCTGTATGCCACCAATACGATAAAGTTTATAGATAGTAGTTTGAACGCCGTTAACACCAATTTAAAAGACTTTGGTGATGAAATGAATGCCTTTAGAAAGCAGAATAAGGTGTTTGATGTATCCACAGAAATGGCGGATATTTCGAGTAAACTTAAAGAATTTGAGATTCAAAAGGAGGCGGAAAATACAAAGCTCAATTATTTAGACGCTTTAGAGAAGTATCTCCAAACAAAAACGGACTATACGAGTATTGCGGCGCCATCCTCTGTGGGGATTGAAGAAAGTAATATTCAAAGTAGTGTTGCTAAAATAACGGCGTTGGCCATTGAACGCCAGGGCTATGAGTATACCACGCGTGAGAGTTCGACTATATTTAAAGATTTGGATCGGCAGATAGATGCTGAAAAGAATGTGCTTTTAGAAACGATAAATGCTACTAAAAGTACGATTCGGATTCTGATGAATAGTCTGAATACTAATATTGCTAATTTGGAGGCTAAATTAAGTGGTTTGCCAGAAGATCAACAAGAATTTTTAAAGATTCAGCGTAAGTTGGATATTAGTCAGGAAGCCTATAATTTATATATGGATAAGCGGAGTGAGGCTGCTATTGTAAAGGCCGCCAATATTTCGGATATTAGTATTGTAGATGAAGCCAAGGATATAGGTGGGGGACTTATAGGTCCTAATAAATCCTTGAACTATATGATGGGCTTGATGCTGGGATTCTTTATTCCGATGTTTCTCATATTCGTCATCTTTTTATTGGATCATACCATTCATGGCTCTGATGAGGTGGAGCGCCTGTCTAAAATTCCTATTTTGGGATTAATTGGTAAGTACCGCTACCATAATAATTTGGTGGTATTTGAAAAGCCTAAATCGGCTGTTGCCGAATCCTTTCGGTCTATTCGGTCTAGTTTGCAATTTATTCTCAATAAAAACCCCAGAGAAGGTGGTCGGACAATTATGATTACTTCTTCAGTGAGTGGGGAAGGAAAGACCTTTTGTTCTATAAACATAGCTACGGTTTACGCTTTGAGTGGTAAGAAAACCATTCTGTTAGGGCTGGATTTACGTAAGCCTAAAATATTTGACGATTTTAATTTGACTAATGATACGGGGATGGTGAATTACTTTATTGGCGAATCGGATTTTGCTTCGGTTGTTAATCGCACCCATATTGAAAATTTAGATGTGGTTCCTGCAGGTCCTATCCCTCCAAACCCTTCGGAGTTATTGATGAGCGGGAATATGGAAACACTGATTGCTGAACTCCGTCAGACTTACGATATTATTATACTTGATACGCCTCCTCTAGGATTGGTTACCGATGCTTTGGAATTGGTAAAATATGCTGATACCTCTATTTTTATGGTGCGTTTGGATTATACTAAAAAAGGCATGCTCCAATTGATTAATGCCAAATATCGGGGTGGTGAAATAAAGAATATCAATTTTGTCTTGAATTTCTATAAGCATAAAACCAATCATAATTACGGTTATGGCTATGGTTATGGCTATGGTTACGGCTATGGTGTTTATGGGAATGCTTATCATGAAGATGATAAAAAAGGCATTATTGGTAAAATAAAACAGTTTTTAAAGCGGATATGATGCGGTTGGAGGTGAGAGATGTGAGGTGAGAGATGTGAGGTGAGTGGTTAGAGGTGAGAGATGTGAGGTGTGAGGTGAGAGGTTAGAGGTGAGAGATGTGAGGTGTGAGGTGAGA
>NZ_JBLXHU010000075.1:0-6825 GCF_048259285.1 Bizionia sp.
TTTATGCCAAATCGAGGTGATTTTTCAAGAGGAATTTTCGCAACGCTTTACACAAAATTTGATGGTAGTTTAGAAGATGCCAAACAGCTGTTTAAGGACTTTTATAAAGACACAAAATTCACATTGATTTCAAATGAAGATATTCATTTAAAACAAGTGGTCAATACCAATAATTGCATACTTCATTTACATAAACACGAAGATAAATTATTGGTTACAAGCATTATTGATAATTTATTAAAAGGCGCGACAGGACAAGCCGTACAAAACATGAATTTAATGTTTGGTTTTGAAGAAACAACAGGTTTAAAATTAAAAGCGAGTTATTTTTAAAAAGTATGAGTGAGTACACTAAACACTACCAACTAAACACTAATTACTAAACAAATGAAAATAGCAATCATAGGAACAGGAAATTTAGGAAAATCGATAGCCAAAGGGTTAATCACCAATAATGCGATTACGACACTGTATTTAACAAAACGAAATGTAGATAGCATATCTGAATTTGACGGTTATAAAAACGTGACGATTACATCTGATAACGTTTTGGCTGTACAACAATCAGATATTTTGATTTTTGCGGTTCAGCCAGCACATTTCGAATCGATTTTAAAGGATATTAAACCTTTTTTAACCGAAAAACATGTAGTGATTTCTACCATTACAGGTTATACTATTCCAAAAATTGAATCGCAAATTGGTATCGATCAATTCATCATTCGTGCTATGCCAAATACAGCAATTGCAGTTGGTAAATCTATGACGTGTTTATGTAGCAATTCGCAAGGCGAAAAACGTATTAAAATTGCTCAAGCTATTTTTAATCGTCTGGGACATTCGTTAGTAATTCCTGAAGCGCAAATGCAAGCGGCTACTGTAGTTTGTGCTAGTGGAATTGCCTTTTGGATGCGTTTGATTAGAGCGACAACACAAGCAGCAATTCAGTTGGGATTTGACTCAAAAGAAGCCCAAGAGTTAGCGATGCATACCTGCGAAGGCGCAGCTAATTTACTAATCACCAATGGTAATCATCCAGAAGAAGAAATTGATCTTGTGACTACGCCAAAAGGTTGCACCATTGAAGGTTTAAATGAGATGGAACACAAAGGATTGAGTTCGTCTTTAATTCAAGGTATGGTCGCATCGTTCAATAAAATTAACAACATTAAAAAGGAACAAATATGAGTTTGTTTAACGTTTATCCACTTTTTGATATTACACCTGTAAAGGCAAAAGACGTCTATGTTTATGACGAAAATAATGTCGAATATCTAGATTTATATGGTGGGCATGCTGTGATTTCTATTGGGCATTCGCATCCAAAATATGTGTCAGCAATTTCTAATCAAGTTTCAAAATTGGGCTTTTATAGCAATGCGATTCAAAATCCGTTGCAAGTCGCTTTAGCTGATAAGTTAGAGTCACTTTCAGGCTGTAAAGATTATCAACTGTTTTTGTGTAATTCTGGTGCAGAAGCGAATGAAAACGCTTTGAAATTAGCATCATTTCACAACGGAAAAAGTAAAGTGTTAGCATTTAAAAATTCGTTTCACGGTCGTACATCTGCAGCAGTTGCAGCAACCGATAATCCTAAAATTGTCGCGCCAATTAACGCACAACAAGACGTTGATTTTGTAGAATTAGGCGATTTATTTTCAGTTGAAAATATTCTGAAAGCAAACCAAACCTGCGCAGTAATCATTGAATGTATTCAAGGTGTTGGCGGATTGGACGAAAGTACTACCGAATTCTATCAAGGTTTAGAAGCATTATGCAAACAATACAATACGATTTTAATTGCAGACGAAGTACAGTCTGGTTTTGGTAGAACTGGCGATTTTTTTGCTTTTCAAAAGCACAATATCACACCAGATATTATTTCTATCGCAAAAGGAATGGGCAACGGTTTTCCTATTGGTGGTATTTTAATTCATCCAAACATCAAACCAAACTTTGGTTTGTTAGGCACAACCTTTGGTGGCAATCATTTGGCTTGTGCAGCTTCATTATCAGTTTTAGAAGTTTTAGAGGAAGAAAAACTGCTTGAAAATGCAAATGATATTTCAGCTTATTTTATTGAAAAAGCTAAAGATTTACCAAGTTTGAAAAGTATTAAAGGTCGCGGTTTAATGTTAGGATTAGAGTTTGATTTTCCTGTTTCAGAATTAAGAAAACAACTGATTCACAAACATCACATGTTTACAGGAAGCGCCAAAAACCCTAATCTTTTACGAATTCTTCCACCATTAACCATTCAGAAAAAACACATTGATGCCTTTTTTGTAGCACTGAAAAAAGAATTAAACTCATGAAAAAATACACCGAAATAAAAGACATTTCTAACCTAAACGAGACAATAAAGGAAGCTATTTTACTAAAAATGAATCCTCATGAGTTTCAAGATTTAGGTAAACATAAAACCTTGGTCATGCTATTTTTTAATGCCAGTTTACGTACCAGATTAAGTACCGAAAAAGCAGCAAAGAATTTAGGAATGGATGTGATGGTTTTAAATGTAAACGATGCTTGGCAATTAGAATTTGAAGACGGAACCGTTATGAATGCCAACACATCAGAACACGTTAAAGAAGCAGCTCAAGTCATTTCACAGTACGCAGACATTATTGCGGTTAGAGCCTTTCCTACCTTAACAGATAAAGCCAAAGACAAAAGCGAATACATTTTAAAAAGTTTTGAAGAGTACGCTACAATGCCAATCGTTAATATGGAAAGTGCGACAGCGCATCCATTGCAAGCGTTGGCAGATGCGATTACCATTACCGAATTAGCAGAAAAACCAAAGCCAAAAGTCGTATTGTCTTGGGCACCACATCCTAAAGCGCTACCACAAGCAGTGGCAAATTCGTTTGTGGAAATGATGCAGAATTTGGATGTCGATTTTACAATTACGCATCCTGAAGGTTACGAATTGGATAAAAATATCACGAAACAAACACCTATTAATTACAGCCAAAAAGAAGCCTTGCAAGATGCCGATTTTGTATATGTAAAAAACTGGAGCAGTTTTAACGACTACGGAAAAGTATTAAATCAAGATGAAAATTGGATGATGACAAAAGACAAGTTAGGCAATGCCAAATTCATGCACTGCTTACCAGTTAGACGTAATGTTGTTGTTGAAGATGCAGTTTTGGATAGTGAAAATTCTGTAGTGATAAAACAAGCCAATAACAGAACATTTGCAGCTCAAATTGTATTAAAGCAGATTTTAGAAGGATTAAAATAGTTGTCAGGTCGAGCATTGATTGAAATCAAAATATATTTTGATTGATAGCACACTACGAAGTAGTCGAGACCTAAATTAACCTCTCGACTGCGCTCGAGGAGACAAAAACTAAAAGATACTCGCTTTCGCGAGCATAATTATGAAAGCACTAAAAATCATAAAAATAGGCGGAAACATCATTGATAACGTAGATGCATTACAAGCGTTCTTAAAAGAGTTTTCCAAGATCGAAGAACTTAAACTATTGGTGCATGGTGGCGGAAAATTAGCAACTAAACTTGCGAATCAAATGCAAGTAGAAGTGCAAATGATTGATGGTAGACGCATTACAGACGCTGAAACTTTGGATATTATTACAATGGTTTACGCAGGTAAAATCAATAAAAATATAGTCGCACAATTGCAAGCAAATAACTGTAATGCTATTGGGTTTTCTGGAGCAGATGGCAATACCATTATATCAGACAAAAGACCTGTAAAAACTATTGATTACGGTTTTGTTGGTGATGTAAAACAAGTGAATACAAAAAGTTTAGAATTACTCTTAAATAATAATATCACGCCTGTATTTTGTGCTATTACACATGATAAAAACGGACAATTGTTAAACACCAACGCAGATACAATTGCTTCCGAATTAGCTATTGGTTTTTCACAAATTTTCGATACAGAACTGTATTACTGCTTCGAAAAAAATGGTGTTTTAAAAGATGTTAAGGATGATCATTCAGTCATTGAATCAATAACTTCAGAAAACGTTCAGCAATTAATAGACAATCAAATTATATCAGAAGGTATGCTACCAAAAATTAATAATTGCATGCATGCTGTCAATCATAATGTCCAAAAAGTATGCATTGGAAAACCAGAGATGCTTTTCGATAGAAACTTAACCTACACAACCATTTCAAAATGATATCAACGTTAACTGAACAAGCCATTTCGTTGTTAAAACAACTGATAGAAACACCTTCGTTTTCCTCTGAAGAAGACCAAACCGCACGACATATCGAGCAATGGTTTCAGCTTCAAAATATACCATATAAACGCACAAATGATAACGTTTGGGCAATCAATAAACATTTTGATGAGACCAAACCAACGTTGCTTTTAAATTCTCATCACGATACGGTAAAACCAAATAACGGTTATACTAAAAATCCGTTTAAAGCGATTGTTGAAGATGGAAAACTGTATGGTTTAGGTAGTAATGATGCTGGTGGTTGTTTGGTGAGTTTACTATCAACTTTCGCCTATTTTTATGATAAAGACAACCTAAATTATAATCTGGTTATTGTTGCATCTGCAGAAGAAGAAAGTAGTGGTGACAATGGTTTGAATAGCATGTTAAGTGTAATTCCAAAAGTTGATGTGGCTATTGTTGGAGAACCAACCTTGATGCACTTGGCAGTTGCCGAAAAAGGTTTGGTTGTGTTTGATGCTGTAGTAAAAGGTACGCCAAGTCATGCAGCACATCCAAACGATGATAATGCGATTTATAACACGATTTCTGTATTGGAATGGTTCAAAAATTATGAGTTTGAGAAAACGTCTGAAGCTTTAGGTGATGTGAAAATGACTGTGACGCAAATCAATGCTGGTAAGCAACACAATGCTGTTCCTGCAAATGTTGATTTGGTGGTAGATGTTCGTGTGAATGATAAATATTCTAATCAAGACATTGTAGATATTTTACAACAAGAAGCGCCTTGTGATAGTATTATTCCGCGAAGTACAAAACTGAATTCGTCGTCCATCCCAATTGATCATCCTTTGGTAAAAGCTGGTATTGAAATTGGAAGAAACACGTACGGTTCGCCAACTTTATCAGATCAAGCTGTGTTAAGTTGTCCGTCATTAAAACTAGGACCTGGCGACAGCACACGATCGCATAGTGCAGACGAATTTATTTATATCAATGAAATTGAAGAAGGCATAAGGATTTATATAGAATTGTTGAATCGCGTTATTTTATAAAAGGTCTGTCATTCCGCACTTGATGCGGAATCTAAAAATAAATTATAACTTAAAAAATGAGAGCAGAGATTCCTGCTTTCGCAGGAAAAAATTATGAAACTCTGGGATAAAGGCATAAGCATAGACAAAAAAATAGAACAGTTTACAGTTGGAAATGATCGAGAAATCGATTTACACATTGCAAAGTACGATGTTCAAGCCTCATTAGCGCATGCTAAAATGTTACAATCTATCGGTATTTTAACTACTGAAGAACTGAAACAACTAGAAAAAGGACTTGAAGATTTAGCATCGCAAATTGAAAACGGAACGTTTACCATAGACAAGCATTTTGAAGATGTACATTCAAAAATTGAATTTGAACTCACTAAAACCTATGGTGATGTTGGTAAAAAAATCCATACAGCGCGATCAAGAAACGATCAAGTTTTAGTGGCTTTGCAATTGTTTTATAAAGCAGAATTAATCAATATAAAATCAAAAACAAAAGATTTTTTTGAAACGCTTTTAGAGTTAGCTGAAACAAATAAAAAAGCATTATTACCAGGTTACACACATTTGCAAGTCGCAATGCCGTCATCCTTTGGGTTATGGTTTTCAGCTTACGCAGAAGTCTTAATTGACGATGTATATTTGTTAGATGCAGCGTTAAAAACCGTTGATCAAAATCCGCTTGGTTCTGCAGCTGGTTACGGAAGTTCATTTGCAATTGATAGACAATTGACTACAAAACTTTTAGAGTTTTCAACTTTAAAATATAACGTTGTTGCTGCACAAATGAGTCGTGGAAAAAGTGAACGTACTATTGCATTAGTATTAGGTAGTTTGGCCAATACATTGGCGCGTTTTGCTATGGATATTTGCTTGTATATGAGTCAGAATTTTGGCTTTATCAGTTTTCCGGACGAACTTACAACAGGAAGTAGCATCATGCCTCACAAAAAAAATCCTGATGTTTTTGAGCTGATTAGAGGAAAGAGCAATAAAATACAAGCCTTACATCATGAAATGGTTTTAATAACCAATAATCTGCCAAGTGGTTATCACAGAGATTACCAATTATTAAAAGAAAATATGATTTCTGCCATTAAGGATATGCAAGATATTTTAGAGATTTTCAACTATTCCATTAAACAAATAGAGGTGAAATCTATCGACTTAAACGACGAGAAATATCAATATTTATTTACGGTGGATAACATCAATACACTAGTTGAAAACGGTATGAGTTTTAGAGAAGCCTATCAAAAAATTGGTAGTGAAGTACAAAACGGAACCTACAAACCAGATACCTCAAAAGAGCACACGCACATTGGCAGTATTGGTAATTTATGTCTGGACGAGATAAAAAATAAATTTCCTGAATAAAAAAAGCACCTTTTTTTAAGGTGCTTTTCTGATTTTAATCAAAATAATTAATCACTCTAAATAATAGTAGATTGACCCAAATGAATGTTCGCGAAATTTAGGTTACTATCTTTAGGGTTATTAATAAAGTCTTCAATAAAGTCTCCAACTTTACTTGTTGTTATAGTATTGTTTTTACTGTTTAAATCAGGTGTTGTAATTTCTAGTTGTAACGATTTTTCAACAGCTTC
>NZ_JBLXHU010000076.1:0-6817 GCF_048259285.1 Bizionia sp.
AACACGTTGCCCACAATTTGAAAAAACATCATCGAAACATATTAACCTTTATTTTATTTATGGGATTTTTAAGTAAAATCTTCGGACAGTCTGAACCGAAAAATGAATATCAACCTGATTGGACATTTTACTTTTCGAATGTAAATGACAAATTAAGTTCAATTGCAACCGATTTGAATTTAATGAACGTTGCACCAATAAAAGGACAAGAAAATGTAGTTTATGTTTCAATCAAAATGCCTAATCCGAAAGACAATGGATTGTCGAGTAACGAAGATGCGGATGAATTATGGAAAATTGAAGACGTAATAATAAGCGGATTTGATAAAAACAATCTGAATTACACTTTTGCTGGTCGATTGACTTCTAACGGATTTCGAGATTTGTACTTTTTTGGAGAAAACACGATTTTAATGGAAAAAGAAGTCTCATCTGCAATGACCCAATTTCCGAATCACAAATTTGACTTTGGACATAATGAAGATAAGGAATGGAAAGGATATTTTGACTTTTTATATCCATTGCCAAGACAAATGCAAATAATCCAAAATAGAAGAGTTCTCGAACAATTGGAAAAAGGTGGAGACAAACTAACGAAAGAAAGAGAAGTTTTTCATTGGATTTATTTTAAAACTCAAAATGAAATTGACAAATTTGAGAAATTTACAAATGAATTAGGTTTTAAGACAAAAAATAAAGGAAAAACAGATCAACCAAACGAATATAAATTTGTTATTCAAATATCACGAATTGACAAAGTTGGTTATGACGAAATAGATGAATATACATTGGAATTGTGGCAAAAAGCATCTGATTTGAATGGAGATTATGATGGTTGGGAAACATCAATTGAGGAATAAAAACTGTGGGCAACACCGTGTATAATTCATTGCTAGTTATAGCCTACTTACGAAAGTCCTCGCGGACTTTCTATCTGTGATTTATTTGCTAACTTTAGTGCTTAAACAACGCAACGAAATCATACACAAAACCGTTGTGCCTAATTTGAAAATACCGAAAATGGAAACAAAAACTGAACATATTTTAAAATTAGCTACCGAGATAATGGATGATATTGAATTGAGTAAAAATGAAGCTCAGTCTATTCTTTTAAAAACAACTCGATTGGCTAGATATGTTGATGACAGTAATATTAGAGCCTTTCTGAAATTTGAAATGCAAGGTTATCCGAATGATGAAATAGGAAGAAAATATATGACCTTAACTGGACGTTGGACGGATAAAGAAAATTCTAAAGGTTACTGGTTTCCATTGTCGCAAATAGAAGCCAAAATTGAGGTTGAAAACAATAAACTTATCCAACTTAGAATTCCTGACACAAGTGCTTCTACTGCCCTACCAATAATTAGAGATATGAAGTATACAATGAGTGAGACTGCTATTAGAATCGCAAAGTTGGGTGGAATCAAAAGCCGAATAATATCATTAGTCCACGAATTTGTTACTAATGTTTACTATGAAAGAACGTTTGATAACTTGGCAGAAGGAATCTTTGAGTCCTATAAAAAAGATATTGATTTATTAATTGCCGAAAACAGTGGAGACGTAATTGAGCAAATTCCTTCTGTTGTGGCAAGATTATCAGAAGGTGACAAAGAATCTATAAGTCAGGCTTTAACTACTTGTCGAAGAATAATAGATTCATTTGCTAACCATATATTTCCAGCATCAGATGAAACATTCAATATCGGCGGTAATGAACTTTCTTTAAAAGAAAGTAATGTTTTAAATAGAATCAATGTTTTTATTCATCAAAATAGTGAAAGCACAAATAGAAGGAAAAAGCTTAAACAGAATTTAACTAATCTATATTCAAGAGTATCAAGTGGTGTTCATTCTGATGTAGATTATAAAGAAGCGAAAAATTTATTTCTGAATGTATATTTGTTATTAGGAGAAATATTGACTCTGAAAAAAAACTAGGCACAACAATGTATAACCGCAATTACGGCGGATTCGACTACGTCCGAATCCACTCGGTATTGCTAACGTCAGTGCTTAACCGAAAAACATTAACTTTAAACCCGTAACTGACGGTTATACGAGACCGTTGTAACACATTTAAACAAACCATATAATTGGAATTAATACAAAGACATATAAAGAAAATAAAATGGACGACTCGAATGGCATTTGCGAGTTTTGGAATTTTGATTTTTGCTCTTTTTGTTAACGAATTTAGAGAACCATTATTCGGAATAAAAAAAGGTTACGCACCACATAACTTCGGATTTAACTTTATGTTCTTTCTTCCTTCTATGTTAATGGCAATCGCACTTGGATTTGCTGTAATCGGACGAACAATAAAACATTGGAAAACCTGGACTGACTTGAATAAAAAATTAATATTAATTGGATTGTCAATTCCAGCAATCGGAATTTGGACTTTTATGATTGTCAAAATATTTATTAATTAAAAATATAGACTTTGGGATTTTATTTCGGCAGAGTATTTTTCAATTTCATTGGTGCAGTTATCAGGTGGTGCTATGGAAGTATTTGGAGAACGCTCTTCAAAAAAAAGAAGTTTACTTTTAAAGAATATTTATATGGCCCAAAAGAATCAGGTTATTATGATGATATGGGACATCAATTTAATAATAGAATTATCGGCGCACTTGGATTTGTATTCTTAATTGTGCCAATAATAAAATTAATATTTGATTAAAAAAACGTGTTACAACAATGTATAACCGCAATTACGGCGGATTCGACTACGTCCGAATCCACTCGGAATTGCTAACGTCTGTGACAAACCGAAAAGTAAAACATATAAACCCGTAACTGACGGTTATACGAGACCGTTACCTGCAAGCTGAAATGACGAACACACAACAGAATATCGAAACACCATTTAACGAGGAATTCTGCACTCGACTTGAATACCGAATTTGTCACGAATTGGAAAAATCGACTGACCCTGAATTAAAAGGGTTTTGGTGTGATGGAGTTTCTTGGTTTCCGACCGATAATCAGTTGACTAAAAAACACGTGAATGACAAACGGAAAATAGAAACTAAAGCGTGGCTTGGAAAAACAGGACAAACCGAATTTAAAGCGACCATTTATTTTGGACAAAAAGCGTTAAGTAGATATGCAAAGGGTTTGGGCTTAACCGAAACAATACCTGATTTGGAATCGGACTCTGAATGGATTGACATTGATCTCGAAAACAAAACGATCGAAATAAAATTAGATTAATATGCATCGACAACCTAAACCTACAGACGAGCAAATAGAGTTGATTAAAAAATTAGATAAACTAAAATTTGAGATTTGGGAATCTAATTCAACTGACGAAATTATTGTTATAGGAAAAAAGGCAATTGACCTTTCAAAGAATGTTGCGCCTACAACATACATTTTGGCGAATGGGACAAAAATGATTAACAATAAAGGGAAGAAACTGACTTTGGAAGTTTTAGCAAATGACATTCAATCATTGGAAAATAAAGGTTATTCAACTATTGACGATGAGAAGTTTGCTGTTGTTAGTTCAATACAATTATTAATTGGTGTATTTGCTCATTTAAGTGCTGACGAATTGACTAAAGTTTTACGTGAATAAAGCCAGCAGGTAACAATGTATAACCGCAATTACGGCGGATTCGACTACATCCGAATCCACTCGGAATTGCTAAAGTCTGTGTCAAACCGAAAATTAACGCATATTAACCCGTAACTGACGGTTATACGAGACCGTTGTGGTGCATTTGAGAAACATCGTAACTGAACCGAAAATTTTGAAAAATTATTAAGAAAGTAAAATATAAATGGAAAATATCGACAGTTTTAAAGTTATCGGAATAGAAACTGAAACAACAAACCAAAACGGAAAATCAGCCGAAGATTTAGGCAAACTTTGGGAGCAGTTTTATACCGAAAATGTTCCGAGTAAAATCCCTAATAAAACAAGTGATGAAATCTATTCAATTTACACAGATTATGAATCGGATTATACTGGAAAATATACTTGTGTAATTGGAATAAAAGTAGACTCTATTGACCAAATACCAAACGGACTGATAGGGCGTGAATTTAAAAATGGAAAATATCAAAAATTCGTTGCGAAAGGACAAATGCCAAATGCAGTATTTGAAACTTGGCAAGAGATTTGGGAAAAGGACAAAAAATTGAACCGAAAATATACCGCGGATTTCGAAGTTTATGGACAGAAATCACAAAACGGAGAAAACTCTGAAGTTGAAATTTATATAGCGACTGAATAAAAAAACGACACCACAACAAGGTATAACCGCAATTACGGTGGATTCGACTACGTCCGAATCCACTCGGAATTGCTAAAGTCTGTGCTTAACCGAAAATTATTAACTTTAATCCCGTAACTGACGGTTATACGAGACCGTTACCTGCAAGCTGAAATGACAAGCGAGAAAATAAAATATGGATTGGAAAACCGAGAACTTAAATTAAGTAATTGGGATAAATTTTCGCACTATGGAATTGTAGGTTTTTGTTTTATAATTCCACTGACTTTTACGTTTCTGTATCTAAAAGACTACTTTTTGAATACGCCGAAACCAATAAAGTCTGGAGAAATTTGGTTTTTCATAATCCCAACATTAATTGGAATTTTATTTTTTTACTTGCAAAAGAATAGATTGAAATTTAAGGAAGTGAATACCAATCTAAATAAATCGGAATTGAATAAAATCATAGAAAAAGTTGCGGAGGAATTGGAATGGCATTTATATTTCTCGAACTCAAAAGCAATAGTTGCAAAAACACATCCTGGATTTTTATCAGGAAGTTGGGGCGAACAGATTACTATTCTTTTTGACAATAAAAAAGTGCTTGTAAATAGTATATGTGACCTTGACAAAAAAAGTTCTGTGGTTTCTATGGGCAGAAATAAGCAGAATGAAAACAAACTGATTGAAGAAATAAAAAAAGCCAGCAGGTAACAACGGCTATAGTTCATTGCTTCTGACTTTCCTCTCGGAAAGTCCTCGCAAATTTACTATCTTCGGTTTACGGCGGAAAATCCTCGCGGATTTTCACGCAACGAAACCATAGCCAAAACCGTTGGCAACAAGCTAAAAAATGAAACGAATAATAATCATACTACTTTTAGTTTCGAATATTTCAATCGGACAAACTCTCGATAGACTAAAGGAGAATTTCGATTTAGAAGTAGATGATCAATCTAAAAATGTTTTGGAAAAGTACAAGTCATTTGATTATGACTTTTCTAATATTTGGTCAGTTACTGAAAACCAAAATGTTTATGGAATAATTGGTGACGAACATCAAAGAATATCAATAAAATTAATTTCAATTATTAGAATTTCAAATGGTCCATTTCTTTACAATGTTTATGGCAAATCCAAAGTCAAAGACAACATTTGCGAATTTTATGGAAATATTGTCATTAAAGAAATTAGAGAAGTAAAAGAGTTACACTTCGGAGTTGACGACGAATATGCCGACAAAGGAATCAAAAATCAGGGGATTTTAGTCGCGGATTACGAATTCTACGAAAGTAAAGAGCAAAAACACAGCGGAATTTTTAAAGGTACACTCTATTCGAAATGGTATTTGAATTCCAAAAACCAAATAGTATATGATGACATCGAATTCATTTCAGATGGGTATATGAATAATGCTTTCGTAGGAGTTTGGAAAAGCTATTCAACTGGTAAAGAAAAAGATTGTAATTGGGCTGATTACAGAGTTCCAATTGCTAACAGAGACTTTGATATTGGAGCTGGAGAATTTAGCGTATCTGAAAAATATTGGAATCAAGGTTGGTTAGATATTGCATTAAAAAACAAATCACCAAACCTTGCGATTAAACAGAGCGAAAAAGCTGAAAATCAAAAAGAATGGTGGGAATAAAAAGCCAGTTGCCAACACTGTATAAGCGTAATGCGGGCGAAAGTTCTAAATTGAAACGAATTGAATATTAACAAACATAAGGTAAAGCCGAAAGTGTAGTGCTTATAATCCCGCACTACGCTTATACTTGACCGTTAGGCAACATTTGAGAAACTAAAATTGAAACAGATTAATAACATATTCGGACTAATTTTGTTTGTAGTTATTGGAATTCCATTATTTATACTAATGCTTCCAGTAATAATAGTTTCAATGCCGTTATTGTCTTTTCAGCGAAAACGATTTGAAAAAAAATACTCTGAATTTTTGACCGAGAATAGCGGAAAAAATTTCTTCTGTTACAATAATCGAAAAAACTCAAAAAAATATATTGAGGACGAAATAATACCGAATCTGACAGACGGAATTGAAATCGTATACCTGAATGGAAAAAAAGTGGAATCGGAATATAATGCGGAATTTATTTCGGAGGCACTTTACAAACTCAAAAATTACAGTCAATTTCCACACTTAATGAAAATTCGGAATGGAAAACTGATTGATAAATCGATAAACAATCCGTTTTATAACGTGTTGAATGTGAACAAACCGAAAAACGAATTATTAACCAAAATCAATCGGTTCTTTGAATTGACTGAAATAAAAAACGTTGCCTAACAATGTATAACCGCAATTACGGCGGATTCGACTACGTCCGAATCCACTCGGAATTGCTAACGTCTGTTCTTAACCCAAAAATTAAGTAACTTTAACTCCATAACTGCGGTTATACGAGACCGTTGTAAAACATTTGAGAAAATTGAAAAAATTGTCCAATCGATATATTATTTTATCTTTTTTTCTGTCACTCGGATTAAATTCCTGCGATAATCGGACTCAAAAAAAGTTTTTCGACAAAATTGTTTATGATACATATCATTCAAATTACGAAGGAATA
>NZ_JBLXHU010000077.1:0-6689 GCF_048259285.1 Bizionia sp.
AGAAAATATTGAATAAAAACTACCTACAACAATGTATAACCGCAATTACGGCGGATTCGACTACGTCCGAATCCACTCGGAATTGCTAACGCCAGTTCTTAACCGAAAATTATTAACTTTAATCCCGTAACTGACGGTTATACGAGACCGTTGTAAAGCATTTGAAAATTAATGAAAGATATAATAAAATCGTTTTTTGAAGCATCGAGGGATAGAATAAAAAATCCACTTATTGGGACTTTCATTATTTCTTGGATTGCTATTAATTGGCGTCCAATAATGATTCTAATTTTTTCAGAAAAAACAATTGAAAAAGGATAGAACACATCGTGTCAAATTATTCGTCAGTTTACAACTATTTAATTGTACCACTTGTTGTTGCTCTGATTTATGTAATAATTCTACCTTATTTTATGTGGGCAGTTGATGAATTGGTGAGGAAATCGACAATTGGAAGAAAGAAAAACGTATTAAAACAAATAATTTTTGACTATGAGGGAAAACAAGAAATTGCAATCGAAGAAAGTAAATTAGAAGACTTAAAAGCAAGTTACAGAGATAAAGCTGATTTCAACAACCAATTAGAACAGTTAAGAACGCAACTAGATGAAAGAGAAGAATCACTAAAAAAACAATTAGAACAAATAGATAATTTAAAACAAGAAAACAATTCTCTTAAAGATTTGGTATCCGATTACAATTCTGATAATTCAAAAAATCAATCAGCTGTTTATGATGGACTCTATGAGGAGTTCAAAAAAACTGATATGTATGATTATTTTAGAGATGTTGGAGTGAAAATAAGAAATGAAAGAAGTTTTCCTCACGGAATAAACGAAATAATTAAAGAAAAATTCCTTTTTCAAGGAATAGTAGAAGAAGTAACTAACGAAAGTGAATTCTACTATCGCTTCACATCGAAAGGAATTTACTTTTGGAGGAAATATGTTAATAATATTAGAGTGTCAAAAAATATTAAACCATCAAACGACATAGATGACGATTTACCATTCTAAAAAAACGCTTTACAACAATGGCTATAAATAATTGCTTGTTCTCGCCTACTTCTGAAAATCCTCGCGGATTTTCAGTTTGGTATGTACTTGCAAAATTAATTGCCAACCCACGCAACTACTCATAGCCGAAACCGTTGTATGCAATTTGAGAAATGAATCGATTTCAAGACAAAAATATTACCATCTACCATTTTACCAATGAAATTTTGGTTGAGTGCCCAAAATGTCGAAATCGAGCTATGATTACAAAGGATGAGCCAGAGTCATTCTTTTCGCAAAGAACCTTAAAATGCCCGAATTGTTTTCATTCAGAAAAAGGCAGAAAAGAAACATATTCGGTAGAACTTAATTGTCATTGTTCTCATTGCGCAACAGAGATAAACATAAACATTCCGAATGTTAATGAGAAAAAAGAGACCATCGCAATTAAGTGTCCTAACTGTGGAGAAACGGAAAATTACAAACCAAGAAATATTGAACGACAATGGACATATCTCGAAACTGGAAAACCATCCGACAGTTATTTTGGTTTACCATTGTGGCTGACTCAAAATTTCAGAGGAAATAACTTTTGGGCTTTCAATCATGACCATTTGGAATATTTAAAGGATTACATTTCAGCAGACTTGAGAGAAAAAAATGGAAGAACTCACTGGACATTGGTCGAAAAGTTACCTCACTGGATAAAATCTGGAAAAAATCGAGAGAAAATACTGAAATTAATAAGTGAATTAGAAAAAAAATAAAAACTGCATACAACAATGGCTATAAATAATTGCTTGGTTCGTACTTACTCGGAAAATCCTACGGATTTTCCTCTCGTTCGAGAACTTTTACTAAATTAGTAACCAAACCACGCAACTATCCATAGCCGAGACCGTTATGCCACATTTGAGACAAACCTAAATCAATAAATGAATCAACAAGTTTTTTTTGAAAATATAAGGTCTCAAATTATCGAAAACCTGAATGAATGCCAATCTGAACTAAAAATAGCCGTAGCTTGGTTTACCGACAAGCGAATTATAAAAAAGGTTAATGAACTAATCGACAACAACGTAGAGGTTGAAATCATAATATATGATGACCACGTAAACAAAAAAGACCTTTTTAAATCCCTCTATTACAATAGAGCTAAAATCTTTTTGTCTAAAAAATTAATGCACAATAAGTTTTGCGTAATTGACAACAGAACTGTAATTAATGGTTCTTACAACTGGACTTTAAATGCATCGACTAACGAAGAAAACATACAAATAACTTATGACAACTATGATTTTGCAGATAAGTTTATAGTTCAATTTGACAAACTCAAAAAAAACTGTAAACCAATAGACGATTTTTTCGAGTATTCTTTAGAGAGTTTAGAGAATATTGATTGGGAGTTTAGAGATTATTTGTATCAAAAAAGACAAACAGAATTCCCATATTTTTATTCTCTACAAAATTTAGAACTTTCTGAATCCAACAAATTCTTCAAGAGTCTAAAAATTGGGGTTTATTTAATTCAAAATGAGGAAGAGGAAGAAGAGTTCCTGCGAACAAAATACTTTGTCGAATCAAAGCATTCGCTTAATAAAATCAATAAAGTTCTAAACAAAAAGATTTCGTTACCTCAATTTTATGATTTTGTGCCTTCAATAAAAAGTGAGCGAAATGGTGTATTCCCTTTTAATCAAGACACTTACAGAGTTGAAACTTGGAATAGTTATAAGTATGTATTTTTTATAGACAAAGCAAATAACATAATAGGAGATAAAGTTCAGTTCACAGACAAACTTCCAAATGGGCTTTACTTACAGAATTTCTCAAATTTAGGTTCAAAAAAATACATTGTCGATATAAAGCTAAAAAAGTATGAATTGGATATGATTTCTATTGAGTTATACAACGAAATAGGAATTTTTGGAATGAGAAAAAACAAAAGATTTGGAGATGAATATAAATACGGCCTAAAAGACTTTTTAAATAAAACTATCGTTGGTTTCAAGTATGACTATTATGAAATTGATAATGATGATGACAAGGTAAACTTTATTGAATTACCTCATTTCAGAAGAGATACACAAAATAATAGACTCATTTATTTAGACAAAAAAACCAAGAACTTTGAACAAAACGCTTTCAAAAAAACAATATACAACTATAAAAGAAAAACCCTATCAGAAAAACCAGAGTTAATCCTTCCTGAAAATACAGTAAAAGAAGATTTCATTTTCTTAAGTGATGAAAATGAAAAATATTTCAGTTTTTATGTTGCGCTCGCCTACAATAGACATCGATTGTCGTACTTCAAGCCATATGAATTAACCTATTCAGAATTTGAAAATTATAAAAGTCAATTTGCAAGAGGTTATATTAAGTATAAGAACGGATATAGTGGTCAATCTTTTTTAGAGAACATTGACAAAAGATTAAAGGAGAAAGATGATAGGGACAGAATTAACAAAGTTGGAAAGTATAAACAGAAAGAGGGTTGCTATATTGCAACAATGGTATATGGAAATTACAATCATCCAGAAGTATTGGAATTGAGAAAATTCAGAGACATAACACTTAAAAAAAGACTGATTGGCAGAAAGTTTATCAAATTTTATTATAAGCATTCACCGAATTATGTGAGATACGTCGAAAACAAAAGATTATTGAATTTATTCTCGAAACTTATAATTAAAGCAATAGTAATCGGAATAAAAACGTGGCATAACAACGTGTATAGCTCATTGCGGCTGAATTCCTAATCGGAATTCATTGCAATTTTTGCTATCTTTCGGTTACGGCGGAAAATCATAGCTGATTTTCCTCAACGAGCCATACACAAAACCGTTGTAGCACATTTAAGAAAAACGCCATTTATGAAACAAACATTTTACAGTTTAACAGCATTAATTTTGTTCTTTTTAAGTTCTTGTAAAAATGAACCTAAAACAGAAAAACCAAACTTTGACTTTATAAAAACCTATGCTGGAAAAATTGACAACAAATATCCATTACACATAAAATTGAGTTCTGAAAATGGAAAAATCAATGGCACATATTTTTACGACAAAATAGGAACTGATATTGAACTTAATGGAACAATTGAAAACGATAGTACTGTAACATTAAATGAGTTTGACAAAAACGGAAATCAAACTGGATTGTGGAAAGGAAAAATTATTAACGAAAATAAAATCAATGGAGTTTGGAGTAAGCCAAATGGAGATTCTGCAAAAGATTTCACTTTAATACTGACTTCTGACAACTATGAAAGTTCTAAAAAAGCAATATCGGATTCCAAATTTTCTCAATATAACGGAACTTACAACAGCCCTTTTAATGATGGTGGAATTTCGTTCGGTAGACTTACAATTAAATACAATCAAAACAAAGAAATCGAATTTGAAATAACAACAGCTCATCAAAGTGGTTGTTCTGGAGAATTAAAAGGAATTGCCAAAATTGACTCAAACGGAATAGCAAAATACAGTGGTCAAGGTTGTGAAAGTTTAATTTTCAAATTTAAAAACAATGAAATTGATGTAACAGAAAAAAACTGTGACCATCACGGAATGAGGTGCTATTTTAGTGGAAAATATAAAAAATAAAAACGTGCTACAACACCGTGTATAGCTCATTGCGGCTGAATTTTCTTCCGAAAATTCCTTGCAATTTGCTATCTTTCGGCTACGGCGGAAAATCCTCGCGGATTTCCCGCAACGAGCCATACACAAAAACGTTGGCAAACATTTGATGAAACAAACTTATTTACTTTTTTTAATACTGCTGATTTCAATTTATTCTTGCAAAAAAGATAAGCAAACCGAATCTGAATTAATCACTAATAAGTCGAAACAAGACACTACTAAACTCTTCCAAAAAATTAGAATTATTTACGGAGAAGAAAATTTAAACAGTGAAGAATACGAAGCTTATGTTTCAAAAAAGAAGGACACATTCTGGAATCAATGGAAATTCTATAAAAATGGTTCAATCGATAGTACAAAAAGTAAATTTTATAATCTTAATGTTGAGGGTAAAAAAGGAGACTCAATTTTAAAAGGAATGATTAGTTTTTATTCACCAGCAGATAGTATTCCAATGTCAAAGGTTGAGTCACGAGAAGTTACATTTTTGTATCTACAGAGAGAAAATGACTCATTGATATTTAAGGAAATTAAATCTGACCAAAACATCATATACTTTGATTATAGAGATTTGGACAGTTTAAAATTTGTAGGGTATATTTCTGATTTAAGGTTTATTAAAATGGATTCGATGCCTGAAAAATTATTACTGAATAGAAACTACTTTGCGGTTGATAGTGAAGTGTCGACCAATAATACTTTTGTCGAATTATTAAAATAAAAAACGATTTGCCAACAACGTATATAATCCATTGCTAGTGAGAGCCTACTTACGAAAATCCTCGCGGATTTTCTATCTGGTTTTTATTTGTTAACTTCCGGGTTAACACACGCAACGCATCATATACCAGACCGTTGGCAAACATTTAAAAACAAAACGCAAACTGAATTTTGAACAGATGATTTATATTCAATATACTGCTGAACCAAAAATAGAACCGATAAATCCATCGGACGAAGCTGGAGCTTATATAAATTGCTGGATGAATTATTCGGACATTGACAAAGCCAAAATTATTGCGGAAAAAATGATTGACGAATCTGGCTGGATAATAACTTCACTGGATAATGTGGAATTTATTACTCGTGAGTTTTATGAAAATGACACGGACGATTCCCACTCGAAATATTTTGACCAAGCCGAAATAGACAATGAAGTAATCGCAATTTTTAGTTATCCATTAGTAGATGAAGAAGAATAAAAACGATTTGCCAACAATGTATAACCGCAATTACGGCGGATTCGACTACGTCCGAATCCACTCGGAATTGCTAACGTCTGTGCCAAACCGAAAATTAACGCACATTAACCCGTAACTGACGGTTATACGAGACCGTTGTGGTGCATTTGAGAGAAACATTGTGAGTTTAAAAGAAAAATTAGACAAAATAGATTCCGAAATTGAAATCGGATTGAAATTCAAAGCGACTGACAGGTTGCGGAATTTAATACAGGAAAATCCGAATGAAATTGAATTGTGGAATAAACTCGCTGAACTTTATTACGAAAGCGGATTTTTGGACTCTGCTGGAAAATATTGGATTCTGACTGAACCAACTGACGAGCGAATTAAAAAATGCGTTGAGATTTATGAGAAATCGGTAAACTATTCTGGATACCAGATTTTACAAGAGATTGTATTTCGCGGAGACAAATCAAAACTTTCTGAATTTGCACAAAAAAAGTTATCGGAATTAGAATCTGACAGTAAAGAGAAAACAAATTATATCCCGAAGTTCAATCCGAAAACGAATAAACAGAAAAAGAATAATTCTGACCACAAACAAACCTTTAAGGAAAAATTAGGCGGATTTATTTTTTTCTCGATTTTAGCATTCATCGGAATTTTAATAATTATTGGTTTTGTGACTGTAATAAAATGGATATTTTGAGAATAAAAAACGACACCACAACAATGTATAACCGCAATTACGGCGGATTCGACTACGTCCGAATCCACTCGGAATTGCTAACGTCTGTGCTAAACCGAAAATTATTAACTTTAAAACCGTAACTGACGGTTATACGAGACCGTTGCCCACAATA
>NZ_JBLXHU010000078.1:0-6542 GCF_048259285.1 Bizionia sp.
TACATAAAGTAAAAAAAACCTGCAACTAAAATGCATATAGATAATATGATGGGTATTGTCATGTCGTATCAATTACTCATAAAATTTAACTTCATCCCCAATACTATATTTATCGACAAAATCAAATAGGTTTTTACCTTCCATTTCAAAGTCGATTTTAGTGTATTTACTTTCAAAAAAGAATCGATTTCCAACACGTTTATAATAAATAAACGGCTCTCTTAACATCATTTCTCCATTAGGTAAATGAGCGAAAACTTTCCCTTTTTTCATAAAATAACGCCACTACGGTATTGAAGCACTAAAATACTCATTTAAAGCACTACAGCAAAGTAATTTAGATGAAAAGTGTTATAAATGGCAGTACGTGGCGACAACTCATTATATTTTTCTACTGGCTTAGATAATTCAGGACTACAGCAAGGCGCAAATCAAGCGGTTAACATTATTTCTGACTTAGCGGGTTCTATTGGTAAGATAAATCCGTTTGCGGCTTTAGGAGTTGCCGCAATAACCGTATTCGCTGGAATATCAGCACAAGCATATTCTTTTGCTAAGGATTACGAATCCGCAATGAAAGAGGTGCAAACCATTTCAAAAGCTACTCAAGAAGATTTCGAGGGGGTTTCATCCGCTATTTTTGACCTATCAAAGCAAACGACTGACGACCCAATAAAGTTAGCCAAAGCTTATTATCAAATCGTATCGGCTGGATATGATGGAGCAGCGGGATTAAAACTTTTAGAAACTGCAAGTAAAGCAGCGGTTGCAGGGGTTACAGATACAGAAACAGCAGCCGACGGTATCACAACTGTATTAAATGCCTTTAAATTAGAAGCAGAAGAAGCCGAAAGCGTTTCAGATGCTTTGTTTAAAACGGTTGAACTTGGTAAAACTACCTTTTCCGAACTATCTCAAAACTTATCACAAGCCGCACCACTTGCCGCAGCTACTGGCGTTGATTTTAGAGAGTTATTAGCAGCGGTTGCATCCTTAACAAAACAAGGTGTTCCGACAGCGCAAGCCATGACACAAATTAGAGCCGCAATAGAGGCTACAAGCGAAGTGATGGGCGACGGATGGGCGAACGCTTATACATTACAAGAAGCCTTTCAAGCAGTATACGACCAAGCAGGAGGTAGTCAAAACGAACTTAAAAACCTAACAGGAAGAGTTGAGGCGGTTTCTGCAATTTTAGCAACCGCAGGGGATAGTGCAGAGGGAGCGGCTAAAGATTTAGACCAATTAAGCAACTCGGCGGGAGCGGCTAGTGCAGCATTTGGAACTCAAATGACTGGAAATATAAACCAATGGACGATTCTAGGTAATAGAATTAGAGCAACTACGGAAGATTTAGGGAATAACTTACTAGAAGCGTCTAGTGCGGTTGCTGGATTTTTACTAGAAATAACTGAAGGTACAGACAAGGTAATATTATCCCTTGAGAAAGAGCGCACCGAACTGCTTCTTACGCAAGACTCTATAATAGATGTAAATACCACGCAAGAAGATAGAATTAGACTTATAGACGAATTAAAGACTAAATACCCTAACTACTTAGCTAATTTAAAAAGTGACAAGGCTAGTAATGATGATGTGCGTGACGCTATTAAAGGGATTAACGATGAGTTACTAAATAGGATTGTAATTCAAGAGGAACTTAATTCAGTAGACAAGGCACAAGAAAGAGCCAATGAAAAAAGAATTGACGAAGCTAAGGCTGAGAAAGATTTAAAATTAGAAGTCGTCAAAACCGCTGAGAGGTATGGAGTTCAATTAAGTGATAACAACACTTTAATTGAAAGAGCAAAACAATTATTGGGAGAGCTCCCAGATGATGAAAGACTTGGCGTTTATGGAGCGGGTCAAAGATTAAGAGGGTTAATAGGTCAATTAGAAGGTGCGGGCGATAGACTTTCAGATGCTGATGCGAAGCTTGAAAAAATGCGTAAAAGGCTTGAGGAAATTAAGTTAACTCTAGGTATTGATATTGAGTCAGATGGATTAACAAAATCTATTGAAGAGCAATTAAAAGAAATTCAAAACGCCACCAAAAACGATGAACTAATCCCTTACTTAAAATCACAGAACGAGGAATTAAAAAAAGCCGCTGAGGAAAGACTTAAATATTTAAAGTCGCTTATTGAGCCTACTGGCGGTGGAGGTGTAAAAAATAGACCTAATGTAAGTGAAGTTAATGCAATCACAAATCAAAAAGTAAACCTAGAATTTGATTTCACGGTAGACACCACTTCAATAAACTTCATAGAATCGGTTATTCGTGATTTAAGATCCAAATTTGATGCAGCCAATGAAAACGACAGAGGGCAGATAAAAGAATACCTTAATATTTGGGAAGAAAAGTTAAAAATAGCGAGGGAGGGGCAGGATGATTTAACTACGCTTCAAGAAAAAGCTAATTACCAATTAAGAGATTTAAGCCTTAAACGCTTACGAGAAGAAAAAGATAACTGGAAAGAACTTTTAAAACTCTATAAGCAAGGTACGGATGAATATGAGTTAATCATTACTCAGATAGATGCTATTTCTGAAACTACTTCGGATAAAATAGTAGAAACATTCAGTCAAGTATCTGGAGCTATTGGAGAGGCTAAAACCTTATTTGAAGATTTAGGAGCAAGCGAAGACTTAACCGAGGCTTTGGGAATGCTTCAAGAACTAGGAACAGCAGCAGGGAATTTATTTTCTGGTAATCCGGGCCAAATGGTTCAAGGAGGTATTCAAGCTTTAAACGCTGTTTTGTCAACTGGAATAAGTTCAGATACCGCAAGGTTTGAAAAAGCGATTGAGGATTTAGAGCGTGTAATTGAAAAACTTGATTACACGATTAGTAAATCAGTTGGAGAAGATAGAATTTCGGGAAGGATAACGCAAATTGAACAATTACAAGAACTAGAGGAAGCTGCTGAAAAAGCTGCAGAAGCCGAGGCAAATGCTAGAAAAGAAATAAAATACCTTGGTATTACCATTGCAAATAAAGGAAGAGGTTCTGGAACCGACCAAGCTAAACTTGAAGAACTTGAAGAGACAGCAGAAAGCGCAAGGCGAGAAGCTGAAGAGTTAAGAGCGCAATTAGATGAGTTATATACAGGAACCACACAAACTACCATTGTCGACAGTATTATTTCTGGATTAAAAGAAGGTAAAAAATCAGTTGCAGACTTTGCCAATGACTTCAAGGATTTAATGCAAGATGCAATGCTACAAGCTTTTCAAACAAAGTACCTAGAAAAAGAGATAGCAAAATTCTACGAGCAATTTTCGGAAGCTGGAAGCGATAGTGAATACACGCCTGCGGAGATAGCTTCTTTGCGTTCGCTTTACAATTCAATAATTAACGGTGCTCAAACCGATATAGAAGCTATTAATGAAGTTTTAGAAGGGCTAGGATTAGATGGATTAGGAGGTCAAGGAACTCAAAAAACAGGGCTTACAGGCGCAATATCCACTATTACAGAAGATACAGCCAATATACTTGCAGGAACGTTAAACGCTATACGCTTAGATGTGGCTAGTGGTATTTCTATTGCTACACAAAATAGCCAATACTTAGCTACGATTTCACAAGGGGTAACCAACTACTTGCCTTATTTAGAAAGTATAGACGGACGCATGGCTGGTATTGAAAGCGGTTTATTACAAATTCAAGCACAAGGATAAACATCCGAACTTAGGGCAAAAGACAATGAGGTTTTCCGTAAAGTAAATATAAATTGATTGACTAAGTTTGTAGAAACTAAATATCATAAAAAATGAAAATTCTATTATCTACTTTACTATTCACGATTTGTTTTTATTCTTCTTATTCCCAAACAGTAAACGGAGTGCCTATACATGAAATAAATGAGGAGTATGTTCAGATTGTTGGAACAACTAAATTTATGAGTAGCAAAGTCACAATTGAAATTGATTTTGGGCAAAGAACTAAATTACTAGGATCTTATAAGGAGACTACTATTGTAGATGAAAATGAAAAGAAAGTTGATTTTAACTCAATGGTAGACGCATTGAACTTTATGACTGAGCATGGTTATAAGTTTGTTCAAGCATACGCATTTGCTGTAAATAATCAGAATGTTTATCATTTCCTAATGAAGAAAGATGAATGACACCAGAGCAGATTTCTATTTAATATTTAAAAACCTCTTTTTTAGAGGTTTTTTTGTTTTGTGGTATAAAATGCGGGATAAATTTAATTAATAAAAACAGAAAACCCAGTAAAACTAATGCTTTACTGGGTTTAAATGCTCCCCCTCTTGGGCTCGAACCAAGGACCCTCTGATTAACAGTCAGATGCTCTAACCAACTGAGCTAAGGAGGAATTTATTTTTAAATACTTCTAAGCCTTTATAGATGCTTGCTTGAGAAGCTTTTTATTCCTGTTTTGCGGATGCAAATATATATGTTTTTTTCTTTACACCAAACAAAAAATAAACTTTTTTATTTTATTTGAAAATCGCCTTATAAAGGTCGTTTCCGTTGGCGTACAAAAGTAATGCAATTAATATAAAGAAACCAATCATTTGTGCATATTCTAAGAATTTTTCACTTGGTTTTCTTCCCGTAATCATTTCATATAATAAGAACATTACATGTCCTCCATCGAGTGCTGGAATTGGTAAAATGTTCATAAATGCCAGAATTATAGATATAAAGGCGGTAGAAAGCCAGAATCCTTGCCAGTCCCATGTCTCAGGAAAAAGCTTCGCAATGGTTCCAAATCCACCTACTTCTGTAGCTCCTTTTTTGGTAAAAAGAAACTTCATGGAGCTTATATAATCTCTTAAGGTCCAATATCCGTAGTTAATTCCTGCAGGAATAGCTTCCGCTAAGCTATATGTTTTCTTGGTAATATCTTTTTCAGTTAAAGAATATCCATAGGAAATTCCAATAGTATTATCTTCTTCTGGAGTAACCGATATGGTGTCGGTAATTTTATTTCTTTCAACAACAAGACTTAAAGCCTTCCCGTTTGCATTTTTTAGCTTGTCGGAAAATTCATCAGCAAAAGTAATAGCATTACCATCTACAGAAACAATTCTGTCGTTAGTTTGCAGTCCAGCCATAGCAGCAGGTCTATCGGGAAATATACTATCTAAAATTGGAGCTGTACGGGGTGTAAAAGGTTTTAAAACTCCTTGTTTGTATAAATAGGTGCCTAAGGTATCGGGCAAACTTAAAGTTTCAGTTTTGCCGTTAGGATGCTTTACTTCTATATTTTCAATGCCTCTAACAACAACCAATCTGCTTATATCTAGTATATTTTCAGGAGCTTTGCCATCAATTTTTAATATTTTGTCTCCATCTTTAAATCCATATTGCTCTATTTGATCTGCAACTGCAAATCCATTTGGAAAAACATTTTGAGAAACTTCATTACTTCCCCAAGCATATAATACCATGGCATAGATAAAGAAACCAAGTAAAAGGTTTACAGTAACCCCGCCTAACATAATAATTAAACGTTGCCAAGCTGGTTTGGAACGGAATTCCCATGGTTGAGGTGGTTGTGCCATCTGCTCCTTGTCCATGCTCTCATCTATCATTCCCGAAATTTTAACATAACCTCCCAATGGAAGCCACCCGATACCATATTCGGTTTCGCCTATTTTCTTTTTGAATAAAGCGAATTTTACATCAAAGAATAAAAAGAATTTCTCAACACGAGTTTTAAAGATTTTGGCTGGAATAAAATGACCAAGCTCATGTAAAATAATAAGTATAGATAAACTTAAAAAAAGTTGAATAGCCTTAACTAAAATTGGACTCATAAATTAGGTTTCATTTTCAATCGGACAAAAGTAACGTTTTACTTCTATATAGCACAATCAAAATGAAGTATGCCTAAGTTTTTATGATGGTTTTAAGATAAAAAGCTCATTTTTCCTGCCTATTGTTGTATTTTTGCAAGCACATTAAATGTAACAAGATGCTACAATTCTTTAGCAAATTCAAATACTTATTTATTACCCTTTTTGTACTTTCGGTAATTATTATCAGTTTAATTTACCAAGCCCTAAAACCAAAGGAGCGTTTGGCTATTTACGAACCTTCTATGGTGAATGCGGAATTGGTGGACACTAGTGTGCAATACATTAGGAAGTATCATAAAATTGCTCCTTTTAAATTGATAAATCAAAATGGAGATACTATTACGGAAGCCAATTATAAAGATAAAATTTATGTAGCCGATTTCTTTTTTACTACTTGTCTTTCTATCTGTCCAATGATGACCGATAATATGGTTAGAATTCAGGAAAAAATTATAAACGATCCCGAGGTGATGTTGCTTTCTCACTCGGTTACGCCTGTTATAGATTCTGTACCGCGACTCAAAGCGTATGCAGAAGAAAAAGGGGTTGTTGACAGTAAATGGAATATGGTTACTGGAGATAAAAAACAGATTTATAACCTTGCTCGTAAAAGTTATTTGGCTGTTAAAACTGTTGGAGATGGCGGCCCTTTTGATATGATTCATACCGAAAACTTTATTTTAGTTGATAAAGAGAAACGAATTCGTG
>NZ_JBLXHU010000079.1:0-6203 GCF_048259285.1 Bizionia sp.
GAGAAAAAATGGACACAAAATCTCTTTAGTACACGAATTCGATTTTATGGATGCTATTGAGGATTTGAAATAAAAACTACTGGCAACAATGTATAACCGCAATTACGGCGGATTCGACTGCGTCCGAATCCACTCGGAATTGCTAACGTCAGTGCTAAACCGAAAAATTTGCGTACTTTAACCCGTAACTGACGGTTATACGAGACCGTTCTACGCAATTTGAACCAAATCGAAATTATGAGAAAATTTAAAATCTTTAGTTTATTAATTTTAGTTCTGCTTTATTCTTGCTCTAATAATGATGACAGCGATTCTGACAACCAAAGTTGTATAAATCCACCTGATTGGCTAATTGGAACTTGGATACATTATGATGGAGATGTTGAGGAAAACAAATATATTTTTTCGGAAAATAATATTATTGAATTCACTTATGACATTTCCAGAGATTTAAGAGAAACTTATTGTGACAAAGAATTTGCAGGAATAACAACGGAACAAGAATATACTTCCGAATTTTATCTATTCAAGTGGATTTTAACTTCTGGAGGAACTTCTATCCCAAATGACTTATATTTTTTCAAAGTTGATGACAATACAATGAATTTTAGCAATTGGTCAGATGGAGAACCAAGTATAACTTATATAAAACAATAATTTATGGAAGGATTAAAAGGTATTTTAGCATTTATTTGTGCAGCAATAGTTACTTCAATTATTGCTGGTGCAATTGGAGGAAGTGCAATTTTTGATGGATTTTTGGGAGTTGTAGTTGGTTTAGGATTGATAGTCGGATTAACGTTTCTTTTCTATAATATTTTCGACAACTTATTTAAAAACGCAAAAAAAGGTGTAGAAACTGCAAAAATCAAATCAGAGATAAGAAAGGAAAATCAAAGACTTACGCAAGAATTACACATTAATGAGCAAAAATATCAAAGTGCGAAAAACAGTTACAGATATTTTAGCGACGAAAAAATTGCTGAATTACTAAAAGTTGAGGATAATACAAATCCTTTCGAAAGACTTGCTCTTGAGGAAACTGGAGTTGAAAGAGGAATAATTGACCATTCACCAATGCACGAAAAATTAAATAACATTCAAAAACATTTTTCTTAAAGTTATGAATTTTGACAATAAAAACGGAATAAAAAACTGCGTAGAACAACGTGTATAGCTCATTGCGGCTGAATTCCTAATCGGAATTCATTGCAATTTTGCTATCTTTGGTTTTCGGCGGAAAATCCTCGCGGATTTCCCGCAACGAGCTATACACAAAACCGTTAGCTGTAATTTGAACAAAAAAAATAGATGGGACAATATGATGCTTATTTAGTGTGTGAAAATGGACATGGAGTCAATGACTCTTATTACAGTAGTCCGTCTTTCAATAAAACATTTTGTACTACTTGTGGTGCAAAAACATTTAAGACTTGTCCAAATTGTGGAAATGATATACAAGGAGATTACATACTTGAAAATGTTATTGACCTTTCAGGAGGAATTACACCAGTTCCTGACATCTGTAAACATTGTGGAAAGGATTTTCCTTGGCGTTCAAAAAAACAGAAAATCAAAGAAAATATTAAAACTAATGACAGAAATGATATTTTCTTACTTGAGACCCTAATGGACCGATTTCATTTGGTTGCCAAACAGTTAAGACAACGCTATGATGATAGAGAAACTTTAGACATTAAAGACGAATATGATACTCAAGACCTTTTTCACTCTTTACTTCGAATATATTACGATGACATTCGGGATGAGGAATGGAATCCAAGTTATGCAGGAGGTTCTACACGTTCTGACTTTTTGCTTAAAAAAGAGCAAATTGTGATTGAAATAAAGAAAACCAGAAGTAGCTTAAAATCAAAACAATTGGGAGAACAACTAATTATTGATATTGCCAAATACAAAACACATCCTGACTGTAAAGTTTTGTACTGCTTTGTCTATGACCCTGAAGGTTATATCAATAATCCACGTGGAATTGAAAATGACCTAAATGATGATTCGAAAGAGATGAAAGTAAAGGTTAAAATAATACCAAAAGGACATTAAAAAACTACAGCTAACAATGGCTATAAGTAATTGCTTGTTCTCGCTTACTTCTGAAAATCCTCGCGGATTTTCAGTTTGGTGTGTACTTGCAATGTTAACCGCTAAACCACGCAACTACTCATAGCCGATACCGTTGGCTGTAATTTTAGCAACCAAAATTTAGAATCATTATCGAGTTTTCTTTTTAAGTCTTTCGTCTATAGGTAATTCAAAGAATTCAATTACTTCTACTTTACCAAAGTCTTTATACAATGGGTTTAAAATAATATTAGATTCTAATCCTATAATTGTAGATGGAACTCTAAGAGCGAAATTATTTCTGTCTCTGGAAAACTCAGTGAAAATTTTGGTAGTTTCGGAAGTGTAGGGATATTCTTTCCAAGAATCTGGTATTTCCTCTGGCTCTTGAATAATTAAATCATCCGGAAATTCAATTTTTGCTATTAAAATCTTTTTCGGCAAGGTGGATATGTCTTCAGAATGAACATAATATTCTAATAAAGCCAATGAAATATTTTCAGAACAATAGACAGCTCTTGTTCCTATAGAATTCCATCTACCACCAACTTTTTCAGCACCAATACCTGATAAAGTCGTATCTTTATACCTAAGATTCGCAACTCTGTAGACTATCATTAACTATAGACATTATATTGAATTCTAACGATTTCATTCTCTACTAATTCGAATCCAAAACTACTATCCAATAACTCAAATGGCATTTTATTTCCAAGCGCTTTAGATGGTGTTCTTAACCACCTTTTAAAATCATCTTTAGTATCAAAAACTTCATATCCCAAGCCAAAAAGTTTTGCCAATTCGTAAATACGCTCTGAAGTCTCTTTACCATAAACGGTTTTCTTTTGCATACTACTTATTGAAGCTGGAAGAATATGTTCAAATTCTTTTTCGGTAGAATCAGTATATTGTATTAATTGTTTCCAATCAGATTTCTTTACACCTTCTCGAATTCGGTCAATTAATTCAAGTTTAAACCCAGGAGCGTCTTTGGAGTGAATAACAACCCAAGATGGAGAAAACTTAGAATGTCTAACCGGAGAGTTACCTTTTCTTGCAACTCTAACACTAACCTTAGTTTCTTTTTTTGACGGATTTGTAGATTTTGTTCTTACAGCCATAATTGTATTTTTACATCTGTTTAATTGTAAATATACAATAATATTTAAATTATACTAGTTTCTTTAACTTATTTTTAAAAATGGTTAACAAAGTAAAAACTACAGCCAACAACGTATAAGCGCAATAACGGCAGAATTTTCAATCGGAAATCCATCTCGTTTTGCTATCTTTAATGCGTCAGCGGAAAATACTCGTGTATTTTCCCGTTACTGACGCTTATACAAAACCGTTGTAAAACATTTGAGAAAACTAGTAATCATATTGACTTTGATTAATCTTTGTAGCTGTGAAAATAGTTATGAAATAAGTAAGGACAAACTGGAATCTCGATTCGGACTTGACCACGGATTTGCTTTAAGTGAAATAAAAGTGTCTGAATTCAATGTTTCTGGAGAGCCGACCGAATACGAAAGGATTTCAACTGCTTACTATATTTCAAAACATAAAGACCTAAGTGATAAAGAATCTTATCGGACTTTTCATTTTAAAAAGGCTAATGGAGAAAAAGAGTTTGAATGGAAATGGAGAATTGATACCAATATGGTCTTTTTAGATACTTTACCTATGAAATTCAAAAATGATACCTGGTATCTGCTTAATTTATCAAACCAAAGTTGCTATATAGATGAGTTATTCTTCAAATTTTTCGAAAATGGAAAAGTAATAAAATTTCATAATGAAGGGAATTGTGGAGCTGCTTGGTAGGAATAAAACGTTTTACAACAATGTATAACCGCAATTACGGCGGATTCGACTGCGTCCGAATCCACTCGGAATTGCTAACGCCAGTTCTAAACCGAAAATTATTAACTTTAATCCCGTAACTGACGGTTATACGAGACCGTTGTGCACAATAATAAAACAAAATGGTAGAATCATTTTTAATTGAAGAAGTATTATCGTCATTATTTGACTTATTAAAAAAGAAAGTTGTTACAAAACCTTCAGATAGAGCAAAATTTGATTTTCTAATTAGAGGTAAAAATGACGAAAAGATTGCTATTGAGGTTAAGAATCAAAATGTAACGCTAAAAACAATCCAAAACATTGAAAATATAATTTCCAATTATAATGACCTAAATGAATTTTATCTTATAACACCTGAAAAACCTGAATCAAATCAAATAAAGCTTTTCAAAAATGTTTTCAAAGATTCCAAAACCAAGGTTAATTGGTTGGGAATTAATCAGTATTTGCAAAAACAAAATCTGAATTTAGAACTTACTGATGACATTAGAAACTCTCTCTTAAATCTGCAAATTGCTGCATTAACATCAAAATTTGAAAAATATAATAAAGAGCACATCGGTTCTAGTTTTTATTCAGACCCTGACTTCAAAAACATCACGAAATATCTTAATGAGAATATAAAAAACGTAAGTCAAGGTAAGATTGATAAAGCTGATTTAAGATTTGCATTGAGGAGACAATTTCCAGATAAGGTTATTTCAAATCTAGAAAATGACTCTGAAAAGATATCTAAATCATTGAAATTTGGAAGTAAAATTGACGATGCCATTATTATCCTAACTGATATTAAAAACTTCTCAACACTTGTATCCGCTTCAGACCCAGAAGAACTAAATGAATTAATGAGTAAATATTACACAAATGCTAAAGAACTTGTATTTAAATATGGCGGTGTACTTGACAAATTTATAGGTGATGCAGTGCTCGCTATTTTTAATTATCCCGAAAAAGACCCATCAAATTATAAAAAAGCAACTCAATTCTGTGCTGAATTAATTTTGTTGGGAGAAAGCTTATTAAATGATTATCAAAAAAAACTTGACCAAGAAATTGAAAGTGGAACAAGAGTTGGCATAGCTTCGGGACCAATATATGCTCTAAACATTGGCAAAGAAGATTTTGAAGTCACTTTTATTGGAGATAAAATAAATTTCGCTGCACGTCTCGAGAAAAACTGCTCAATAAATGGAATATTGATGAGTAATCGTTTTTATCACAAACTAGATGATTTCGATTCTGAATTTATCAGAAGTTTTAAATTGACTGAAATCAAAATTGACCCAAAGGATGCCAAAGGCCAAATTGGAGTTACAACAGCTTGGCAAGTAGAAAAAGACCAAATGGAAATAATTATAAAGTAAATTACTGTGCACAACAATGGCTATAAGTAATTGCTTGTTCTCGCCTACTTATGAAAATCCTCGCGGATTTTCAGTTTGGTGCGTACTTGCAAAATTAACCGCTAAACCACGCAACTACTCATAGCCGAGACCGTTGGCATTAATAATGGAAACATCGACAATTTTATATATAATCCTTGGAATTTTAGTCCTTGTCCTTCTATTACAAAAAAAGCGGATTGACAAAAATGCGGAATATGACTCGTATGCTGACGAGAAAAATGAATGGTCAATATTGACTTCGTTTTCGGAATTAAAAATATTGAGCAAATATGCTGGTGAATTAAGATTTGGACCTGCATTTGTTCACATTAAAACGGAACCAAAAAATGTGTTCGGAAAAGAATTTTATGGAGATTGGGTTTTTAGAACAGAAAACGGAGTTTATCTGCAAAAATGGAACTCAAATCCGATTAAAAGCGGAGTCCTTACTAGAGCGGATAATGACTTGACTTATTACGACCGATTAAAAAATAAAAACAAAGTTTTGGAAACTGGAATAAAGTCTTTTCATTGGACTATGGAAAAGGATGAAAATAATGGACTGACTTTAATATCTGACAACGGAAAAACAAAAAAAAGAATTAAAATTACTAATGCCAACAATGTATAACCGCAATTACGGCGGATTCGACTTCGTCCGAATCCACTCGGAATTGCTAACGTCTGTGCTAAACCGAAAATCATTAACTTTAATCCCGTAACTGACGGTTATACGAGACCGTTACCTGTAATTTGAAAAACCAAATTTGAGCAAAATACAAACCTTTCAAATCTTAACTATTATTTCTGTAGTCGGAATGATATGTTGGAATATTACCGACTATTTTGGCGGAATGATTATTTATT
>NZ_JBLXHU010000080.1:0-6022 GCF_048259285.1 Bizionia sp.
CGAGATAAACCTAAACGGATTGCTTCAGCTTGACCTGTTATGCCACCTCCATATACATTTACTGTAATATCAAAGTTGCCATCATTGTTAGTCATAGCTAAAGGTTGGTTTACTTTGTACTGCAAGGTAGCAGTAGGAAAATAAACAGCCATGTCTTTTTTGTTCACGGTCATGTTCCCTTTTCCTGGGGCAACATACACACGAGCAACAGCCGTCTTTCTACGGCCAATTTTGTGAATTACTTCCATTAATTGAATTCGTTTAAGTTAATTGTTTTTGGCTTTTGTGCAGCATGTGTATGCTCTGTACCAACAACAACGTTAAGGTTACGGAATAGTTCAGCACCTAATTTGTTTTTAGGTAACATTCCTTTTACTGATTTCTCTACTAATCTTGCTGGATCTTTTCCAAACAATTCAGTAGCAGTTAAACTTCTTTGTCCACCTGGATACCCTGTATGACGGATGTATGTTTTTTCCGTCCACTTGTTTCCTGTCAAGTTGATTTTTTCCGAATTGATAACAATTACGTTATCACCGCAATCAACGTGTGGTGTGAAGTTAGGCTTATGTTTTCCTCTTAAAAGTTTTGCAACTTTAGAAGCTAAACGGCCTAATGTTTGACCTTCAGCATCAACTAAAACCCACTCTTTAGTAGCAGTAGCTTTGTTGGCTGAAATCGTTTTGTAGCTTAATGTGTCCACACTTATTAATTTTTCTAATTAAACATTCCTCTCTTTAAAAGAGTTTGCAAATTTACGATTATATATTTGATTACCAAATAGTGCGCTGAGTTATTTTTGATAACTTTGTTTATATCTTTTTTGGGTTTGGATTAAGCGGTAAATAGTGTCGTTTTTCATATTTGAATTTGGTATGATGATTTTGAACACCATATTAGTCAGGAGGATGAACGTAAGGAATTTGAAATGTAAGTTGATTAGTGTTTTTTCGTTTTAAAGAAAACACATACTATATGTCAAAATATTTAAAGCTTATTTTGCTTTCTTTAAACGCTTTTCAGCCTTTTTTTCTTTAGCTGTTTTCGTCGGTTCTTTTTTTACGTTCTTTTTTGCGTCTTGACTTTTTGCCATGATAGTATGTTTTAAATGTTAGTAATTAGTTTTATTTTTTAATTGAAATGTCTTTTGATCACGGAACATAATACCTCAATCCAAATGTCTCATGCCTTTTTAATGCGCCTCCAGCCAATTATCACCAATATCCATATCCACATCCAAAGGAACAGATAAACTAAAAGCACTTTCCATTTCGGTTTTTACCAAGGTTTTAATAGTTTCTAATTCGGGTTTGTACACATCAAAAACCAATTCATCATGTACCTGTAAAAGCATTTTGGTTTTATAATTGCCAGCATTCAGCTTATTAAAAATATTAATCATAGCAATTTTAATAATGTCAGCAGCACTACCTTGAATGGGAGCGTTTACCGCATTACGTTCGGCAGCACCACGAACAACAGCGTTTCTTGAATTAATATCTTTTAAATACCTACGTCTGCCTAAAACCGTTTGCACATAACCATGGTCTCGCGCAAAATCCACTTGCGATCCCATATAGCGTTTCAGTTTTGGGTAGGTTTCATAATAGGTGTCAATAAGTTCCTTGGCTTCGGTTCTATTTAAATCGGTTTGATTGCTCAACCCAAAAGCGGATACACCATATATAATACCAAAATTTACGGTTTTCGCATTGCTTCGTTGTTCGCGGCTGACTTCTTCTATAGGCACATTGAAAACTTTTGAAGCCGTAGACGCATGGATGTCTTCGCCGTTCTTAAAGGCTTCAATCATGGTTTCTTCTTCGCTCAAGGCAGCAATAATGCGCAATTCTATTTGGCTATAATCTGCAGCTAATAAGGTGTAATCATCGTTTCTTGGAACGAAGGCTTTTCGTACTTGCCGTCCGCGTTCGGTGCGGATGGGAATATTCTGTAAATTCGGATTATTACTGCTTAAGCGTCCCGTGGCGGCAACGGTTTGCATGTAATCCGTATGCACGCGTCCTGTTGATGGTTCTACCTGAAGCGGCAACGCATCTACATAGGTGCTTTTTAATTTTGAAAGGCCTCTGAAATCTAAAATACTCTGAATAATTTCATGGTCTTTAGCAAGGTAGCTTAATATATCTTCACCTGTGGCATACTGCCCTGTTTTGGTTTTTTTAGGTTTTGCAACCAATTTCATTTTATCAAATAAAATATCGCCTAATTGTTTTGGTGACGCAATATTGAATTCTTCGCCAGCTTCTTTATAGATTTTTTGTTCCAAATCGGCTATGTCTGAATTCAGTTGATCGGACAAGGAATTTAAAAAATCGGTATTTAAATTTATACCTTCCAATTCCATGGCTGCTAAAACGCGTAATAAGGGAATTTCAATATCATCAAATAGTTTTTGCGTATTGGCTTCACCGAGTTCCTTGGTAAAAAGTTCTTTTAACTGCAAGGTTATGTCAGCATCTTCAACCGCATATTCGGTTTGAATGTCTAAAGGTACCTCGCGCATACTTTTCTGATTTTTGCCTTTTTTTCCAATTAGTGTTTCTATAGGAATAGGCGAATAATTTAAATACGTTTCAGCAAGAACGTCCATATTATGCCGCATATCTGGATTAATTAGATAATGTGCCAACATGGTATCAAACAATTTGCCCTTAACGGTAATTTTGTATTTAGCTAAGACTTTAATATCGTATTTTAAATTCTGTCCGATCTTTTCAATAGCTTCATTCTCAAAAAATGGACGTAAGGCTTCCAGTAGTTCTTGCGCTTCTTCTTTGTTTTCTGAAATTGGTAAATAAAACCCTTTGCCAACTTCCCAAGAAAATGCAATTCCAACCAATTCGGCTGTTAACGGATTGAGTCCCGTGGTTTCGGTATCAAAACAAACCGCTGTTTGATTCATTAAGTTTTTGATGAATAAATTAGTAGCCATACCAGGCGCAATGCTTTGATAGAAATGCGGTGTGGTTTCAGCCGTTTTTCTGGTGAAAGTAGTTGTGGTTTCGGTTTCTGAAGCGCTTGAAGGATCTCCGCCAAACAACGAAAATTGGCCGGCACCAGCCGAAGCGGTTTCTTTAGGCTTGGCTTTGTTTTCAGTTTTTGTTGTTTCGGTTTTGTTGGTTGAAGAATGGTCTTCAGTTGCAAAAGTTTTTAAGAAGTTGTCAATTAAACGTCTAAATTCTAACTCTTGAAAAATTTCTGTGACTTTCGGAATATCTGGTTGGTCTAACTCAAAATCTTTCGCATTAAATTCCACAGGAACATCTAGCATAATTCGTGCGAGTTCTTTAGAAAGTAAGCCTAGTTCTTTAGCGCCTTCTACTTTTTCTTTCATTTTACCTTTTAGCTCATGGGTGTTTGCCAAGAGACCTTCCATACTGCCATAAGCTTTAATGAATTTTTTAGCTGTTTTTTCGCCAACACCTGGTAGTCCTGGGATGTTGTCAGATGAATCTCCCATCATACCCAGAAAGTCAATTACCTGTTCTGGATGTTCCACTTCAAACTTTTTCTGAACTTCAGGAATGCCCCAAACTTCATAACCACCACCAAATGATTTTGGACGATACATAAAAATATTATCTGAAACTAATTGAGCAAAATCCTTATCAGGTGTTACCATAAACGTTTGGTAACCTTCTTTTTCAGCTTGCTTGGAAAGTGTGCCAATAACATCATCGGCTTCAAAACCTTCTTTTACCATGATGGGAATGTGCATAGCTTTAAGGATTTCCTGAATATAAGGAATGGCAATTTTTATAGCTTCGGGTGTTTCATCACGATTAGCTTTGTACTCCTCGTACATTTCTACACGATCTGCACTACCACCTTTATCAAAACAAACTGCTAAATGGTCTGGGCGTTCACGTTTAATAACATCCAAAAGGGAATTCATGAATCCCATTATAGCAGAGGTGTCTGTACCTTTTGAGTTAATTCGTGGGTTTTTAATAAACGCATAATAGCCACGGAAAATAAGAGCATAAGCATCAACCAAGAAAAGTCGTTTTTTATCTGACATGTGTAAATTTTAAATTGAATATAGAATGTCACCTTAAGCATTCCCGATTTTTATCGGGACGAAAGGTGTTTTATGAATAAAAAATTCAGAAAAAAAACACCAAGTCGTACGCCAACTGACAAGCGCATCAAATCTACAAAAACTTATGCTTTTTAGGTGGCATTTCATTTTCTATTTGTAATTTTCCACAGTTAAAAATACATAAATGAATACATTATCAATAGCCATACATGGTGGCGCAGGAACCTTGGTAAAAGGCATGATGACTCCCGAATTAGAACTAAAATACAAACAGGCATTAAAAGTTGCTTTAGAAGCCGGTTATACCATATTAGAAACTGGAGGAACAGCTGTAAATGCGGTAGAAGAAGCAGTTATGGTGTTGGAAAATTCGCCATTATTTAATGCTGGAAAAGGCAGTGTTTTTACTGCTGAAGAAACCCACGAAATGGATGCTTGTATCATGGACGGAAAATCATTAAACGCTGGAGCTGTGAGTTTAATTTCAGGCATTAAAAATCCGATTAGTCTGGCAAAAGATGTCATGGAAAAAAGTGAGCATGTATTTTTAGCTGGTGAAGGAGCCATGCGTTTCGCCAAAGAATTGGGATATAAATTAGAAGATAGCAATTATTTTTATGATGAATTTCGTCATAAACAATGGTTAGAAATAAAAGATACAGATAGTTTTCAATTAGACCATGCCAAAAAGAAAGATTCTAAATTTGGAACCGTTGGCGCTGTGGCTTGCGATGTAAACGGAAATATTGCAGCAGCAACATCTACAGGAGGCATGACTAATAAAAAATGGGGACGCGTAGGCGATAGTCCTATGGTAGGTGCTGGAAATTATGCCAATAATAAAACTTGTGCTATTTCATGTACAGGAAGTGGTGAGTTTTTTATTCGTGGTGTTGTAGCTTATGATGTAGCTTGTTTAATAGAACACAAAAATATGAGTTTACAGGATGCTGCTCATGAAGTCATCAACAAACGTATTTTAGAAATTGGTGGTGATGGTGGTTTAATTGCCGTGGATGCTAAAGGCAATATTGCTATGCCGTTTAATACGGAAGGGATGTATCGCGGACAAAAAACCTCATTAGGTGTTAATGAGATTTCTATTTACAAATAAAATTCCTGCGCAGGCAGGAATCTTGTATTTACTAAAACAGTATTCAAATCAAAACACCCGTATTACATCAAGCAAACTGGTCGCGCTGTATTTAAGAAACATAAATTGTTATTCCTTTTTGGGCGTTACCTAAAGGTCGCGCTTTCCGCTATATCTTTTTTCGTATCTCAAAAAGGATGCCGCTTCAATCGCTAACGCAGTGGGTAAGAATAAACCTAATAATTTATATGCATTGAAAATTGATATTCCTGTTTTCGCAGGAATGTATTTAAATAAAAGGCGCCTCTATCGGTAAAACCGTTACTTGTCGTTTATTAATGTCATACTGGTCACCATTGGAAAGTACATGAACGGTTAAATTTGTCATGGTCATTGGTGTTCCTAGTTCTAATACTTTTTCGTTATTATGTGTAAGATTTTTGCCATCAAAAACAATCACCATTCCAGAGCCTATAACAGTACAGGAATTTCCGTTTTTTATTATCATACCAGTATCTTCAGCTAAACCAAAACCTATTAAACTTGGGAATTTAGCGACGGCTTCTGAAATGCGTCCAAAACGGCCACGTTGAATAAAGTGTGTGTCAATAATTAATTCAGGAATTAAAGCCAGTCCTTTGCGCATTTTTACAGCGCCTTTTAAAAAGGCTTTAGCAGCACTGCCACCAGAAACCATTTCTTCAGACATGGCCATGGCGCCTGCACTCGTTCCCGCTATAACAAAGCCTTCGTCATTTTTATAACGTTCCATTAAAATAGTATGGATGGTTGAGCCACCAATGTATTTCGCTATTTTTGATTGATCACCGCCCGAAAACATGATACAGTCGGCAGTCTTAATA
>NZ_JBLXHU010000081.1:0-5936 GCF_048259285.1 Bizionia sp.
TATCTAATTGAAAAAATAAGTCTCCTCTCAAGCCTTTTTGAAGATATACTTTATTGATAGAAGCTCCACTTTCTATAGCTTCAATAATGGCTCTAATACCAAAAATGTTTGTGTTTTGTTCCATGCTGCAAATGTAGTTGATTTTATGGTATAAAAAAACCACCTCGAAAAGAGGTGGTTTTAGTTTTATTTAAAAGCTAATTGATAAATTAGTTAGTGTCAAAGGTAGTAGATTCACTAGAACCAAAATCCCCTCCACCAGAGGCTTTAACTACACCTCCAACAGTGAGAGTATAAGTACCATTTGCAGGGTAGCTTAACCCGTCACCATAGTCATCGTTAATTACAAAAGTAAAAGATCTCCCAGCACATAATGTTACAGGTATAGATGCAGAAGCTTGCCCTTCACTGTATGTTCCTAAGGCAGCAGAAGCTACAACACCTCCTAAAGAATCTAAAATTTCCCAACTAGTTTCATTACCGTACCCATCAAAAACAATGTCTAACGTTCCTGTTATTTCTGTACAATTCTGTATATAGTTAATTGTTGTTGATCCACCGTTTGAAAGTTCAGGTTCAGTACCAAAGTTTAAAACTAATTTATTAACTCCAATACCAAGATTTACATCAGATAACTGAACAGATAATGTACCTTCATTTTGATTTGCTGGAATTGTTACTGAGCTAGGTACAGTATAAGAACCTGCATCAGCATTGGTAGCGTCTGTATCTACAGAAACAGTAAAAGTTCTATCTGAACTTGTAAGATTAGCTGTATAGATTGTAACATCATAAGTAGTAGTAGAACCAACATCAACAGCTGTAGAATAAGAAGGTTTACTAAATGTAATGTAATTTGTATTTAAAGGTTCAACTTCGTCTTCACAACTAGTTAAAGAAAAACTAGCAACTATAGCTAGAAATAGTAATTTTACGTTTTTCATAATTATTGAGTTTTATAGTTATTGGTTAAAAAAAAAACCACTAACCTTGTTAGGATTAGTGGCTTTTAAAAAAGTTGCTTATTGGTTTTGGTTTGAGATAAATGGATTGTTTTGAATCTCATCTAAAGGAATCTCAAATTGCATTCTCTCATCATTGTATGGTATAGCTTCACCTACAAAAGAAAGATGGTTAGCTCCTCTTGAAGTTGTAGCTTTGAAACGCTTCATTGCTAAGAAGCTCTTACCTTCACCCCATAATTCTATACGAGTTTGTAAGTAAATTTCATCTAATAAAGCTTGACCGCTTAAAGCATCAATATAAGAAGCATCAGGAAGCCTTCTTTCTACTAAAGCTTTTAGAGAAGTTCTTGCAGCTCCTTCTGCACCACTTTTTGCGTTAGCTTCAGCATTTAATAAATAAGCTTCTTCTATACGCATGTATACATAGTCAGCAGTTACAGTTCTTGATGTACCACCAATTTCACTTGAAGCAAAAAACTTAAATAAAGGTTGTAAATATCTTCCACTAGTTGAAACACTATAGAATTGACCTTTTCTTGTATCATCATTAGGAATAGCAGCATATAAATCTGAATCGATGGCTTTATAATCTCCAGCCCATGCATAACTATATGAGAAAGCATCAATTTGCCCCCACCAAGATACTAAATCTAGTTCGTTTGTCTCTGTAAGATCTACACCCCACATCCAACTTGGAGAGCTGTAGTCATTAAAACCGTTGGTAACTTCACCTGAAGCTAACATTGTATAGTTTCCAGAGTCAATAACTTGTTGAGTTAAAGTAGCTACTTCTGCATCTCTACCTCCTTTAGCACCAAGAACATAAGCTAACACCATTCTAGCAACATCTTGGTTAACTTGAACTTTATCACTTCTATTAAATCCGTTTAGTAAAGTGATAGCATCTGTTAAATCTTTCTCCATTAAATCATATACTTCAGAAGCAGTAGATTTAGGAAGGTTAGATCCAATAGGCTCAATGTATAAAGGTAAAATCTCTTCAGTTGCGTTATATTCTTTTTGGAAATATTGAGTCAAGTAGAAATAAGAGTGTGCTCTCATTACTAAAGCTTGCCCCATTGCATGCTTATTAAAATCTGTCTCAGGAGTAAAATCGTTACCTCCTAAAGTTTGAATTACGTTGTTAGCAGATCTAATAAGTCTGTAGTAATATCTCCACACCATTCTGTTTCTACCCCTGGTGAAATCTAAAGGAGCTTGAAATTCAGTAATCTCAGATCTATACCAACCATAAGTACTTACACTCAAAGCCATGTCACCACAAAGCATATCACCGTAAATATCATAACCCTTTTGACCAAAGTCATCATGACTTAAGTTAGTACCACCAGTACCAGTTTGGAACATTTGGGCATATATACCTGTAATAAATGCTGCAGGTATTTCTTCGTTTGTTAAAGCTCCTTGCTCTAATTGAGCATTAGTGAACTCATCAGTAGGCTGTGAATCACCTGAAACTCCATTGTTTTGTAATAATTCATCGCTACAACTAAAAGATATGCTTAAAGCTGCTGCTAATAAAGTTATATTTAATATTTTTTTCATTTTGTAAATTTTTTAAAATTTAACTCTTACACCCAAAGTAATAGTTGTTGCTGGAGCATAAATTCGTCTAGCAGAACTACCATTTTCTCTTACACTTGGATTAAATCCTTTTCTTGCACTATTTAAGTACAAGTTGTCTCCAGAAACCCAGATATTGATGTTGTCTATTCCAGATTCTCCCATAAATTTACTAGGAACTGTATAACCAACTCTAGCATTGTTTAAAGCAATATAATCTGTACTAGTAATAAATCTAGAAGATTGAGATGTACTGTTTGTAATAAAGTTATCTGTTAAAGCAGGAACGTCAGTAACATCTCCTGGTTGTTGCCATCTGTTAAATATATTTCTATGGAAATTATTACCAGCAGCACCAAAACGATCACTCATTAATTCAGCATATTGACCATCATAAGCATATCCACCTAAGCTATAAGTAAACTGAGTAGAGAAGTCAAAACTTTTAACTTTACCTGATAATCTAAAAGAACCTCTTAAGTCTGGAATAAAAGATTTGTTTAAGTATACTTGAGTTGCATCAGCATATGTCTTAGTAACTTGTCTTTTAATGTTAGTATTTGAAGATAATTTCTCATACTCATATAATGAACTTGTAGAAGAAGTATCTCCATTTTCAAGAGTTGAAAAATCTCCTTCACCAGCATCTAAGACACCGTTATCATTTTTATCGTCATAGTATTGGTACCACATTGGAGCACCATCAGCAGGATCTACACCAGCCCATTCTCTCATATAGAAATCAAACATAGATCTTCCAGGAGCATATGCATAAGCACCATCTAAACTAGAGTTTTCATCAATGATTTTTTGCTTACCTGTTGTAGGATCTAATGGTAATGCAACAAACTCATTATTTAAAATTTCTCCATTAACAGATAAATCTAATTTAAAATCTTGTTTGTTAATAATGTGACCTGTAACATCAAACTCTAAACCTTCGTTTAATAATTCACCATCATTTACTAAGATTGAAGAAAATCCAGCAGAAGGACCAACTCTTTGGTTAAAGAAAAGGTTATCTGTATTTTTTCTATAGTAATCAAAATTAGCATCTAAATAGTTACCTAAAGAAGCTTCAATACCTCCTTGTAACATTCTTGAAGTTTCCCAAGTTAAATCATCTTTACCAGGTGTAGTTTCGAATAAAGCTAATCTACCACCTGCAACGTCTGAACCAAATACATTAAATGCATCAGTTGCATCAGCACCATCTTGATCACCAGTAACACCCCAAGAAATTTTAGCTTTTAAGTAAGAGAAAACACTGTTAGACATAAAGTCTTCTTCACTAATTACCCAAGAAGCACCTACAGAACCAAATACACCCCATTTATCCTTGATGAAACGAGAAGAACCATCAGTTCTTAATGAACCGGTTAAGTAATATTTATTTAAGTAGTTATAGTTTACCTGACCAAAGTACGATTCTATAGCAGAACCATTTCTATAACCGTAAGCAGGACTAGCAGAGATTAAGTAGTTATCTAAGTTTAATAAACCAGGTACAATAACCTCTTGCTTGTTTTGACCAGATTCTTCGAATCTATATTCAAAAGTTTCATGTGCAACTAAAGCATCGAAATTATGATCTCCAAAAGATTTCTTATAACGTAATAACTGCGTAAATGTTTGAGACCATCTGATACGATCTCTCAAGAATAAGTTTCCATTATTATTTGCTCCAGTACCATATACATGGTTATCAGCAGAAGCAAATCTATCGAATGAGTATTGTCCACCGTATCTAGTTTCAAAAGTAAACTCATCTGATAATTTAAATTTAGCACTAACATTACCATTCAAGGCATGAGTTTCAGCTCTGTTAATATCTAAAACAGCAGAACCGATAGGGTTTAATAGGTTCGCATTAGGTCTCGCTCTTGTAAAACCATTAGCAGTACCAGTTGGCGTACCGTAATCATACTGAGCACCTCCATAAACAGGATCAGGGATTAAGTCACCAGTATTAGGGTATCTAGCAAAAACTGGATAAATTGGAGCCATTTTATCAGCGAATTCAAATAAATTCTCTGAACCTACAGTTTGTCCGTTATTATTAGTTTCTGAATAAGCATATCCCATATTAACACCTACTTCTAACCAATCTTTGATATCAGAAGTTAAGTTTAATCTAGAAGTAATTCTGTTATAATCAGAGTTTATAGAGTATCCAGCGTCGTCTAAATATCCCATAGAGAAGAAGTACTTAGATTTTTCTGAACCACCACCTAATCTTAAGTTAGCTTCAGTTCTGATTCCAGTACCAAAGGCCTCATCAGCAAATTTTTCAGGAGTGAATAATCTGTTAACTCCTTGTCTTACAGTTCTTGTGTTTGGGTCAATTAAGTCAGCCGCAGTTGCCGCATCCCACATGTTGTAACCTGAACCAATACCATTATCAGATAATAATAATCCATTAGCATAGGCTACTGGGTCAGCTTGTCCTGAACCAACACCTCTGTTGTATAATCCTTCCCATACTAAACCAATATATTTTTCTGGGCTTTGGATAACATCATATCTCGCTATAGACTGAAAGTTAACCCCTGTTTTTACATCAGCTTCAATGTAAGATGATTCAGCAGAAGAAGTTCCAGATTTAGTAGTGATTAAGATAACTCCATTAGCTCCTCTCGACCCATAAATAGCCGTTGCCGTTGCATCTTTTAAAACAGTAGTACTTTTAATATCTGCAGGGTTGATTGAGTTTAAGTTAAATTGACTACCTAATGCAACACCATCAATAACGTATAAAGGGCTTCTGTTTCCTAAAGGAGAACCGTATCCACGAATACGAACTGTACCAACAGTACCTGGTTGACCAGATGTGTTAATTACAGTTACACCAGCAACCTCACCAGCTAAGGCTTGAGATACATTTGAAAATGATTTAGCCTCAAGGTTTTCTGTGCTAATAACAGCAGCCGTACCTGCATAAGCTTTCTTTGTTGTAGTACCATAACCAACAACAACAACTTCTTCTAATAAATTGTCTGTTTCTAATACAATGTTAATTTGGTTTGAAGCACCAACAGTTCTCTCAGTAGTCTTCATACCTACAAAACTAAAAACAAGAATATCTCCTGTCTTTGCTTGAATAGAATAATTTCCATCAAAATCTGTTTCAGTACCTTGTGTAGTACCTTTTTTTAAAATCGTAACCCCCGGTAATGGACCAGATTCATCTGAAACAGTACCTGAAATCGTTCTCTCTTGTGCAAAGGATATTTGCACAATTAACGCCAAAAGCAGCGTTAAAATTCCATTAAACTTTGTTCTCATTATGTAATTATTTGAATTAATTAAGCGCTAAAATCATAAATATATCTTAAATAAACAATTTTTTAACACAAAAGAAGTTTATTTTTAGACCAGACATAGGTG
>NZ_JBLXHU010000082.1:0-5931 GCF_048259285.1 Bizionia sp.
TAATTTGTTATTTCGAAGTTACCATTCTGGTGCAACAGAAGATTTAGAGGTTGTGGTGCAACATGTGTTATCAAAGGGACAATACGACGAAATTTACATTAAAGGTATTAGTTTAGGGGCAAATATGGTTTTGAAATATGTGGGAGAAGGAAGGGAACTTCCAGCAGAATTAAAGTCTGTTATTGCAGTATCTACACCTTGTGACCTAAAAGGATCTTGTGGTGAATTATTAAGTTTGAAAAACAAACATTACGCGATTCGATTTTTAGCACATTTAAAGGCGAAATTAAAACCTAAATTAGAGCAATTTCCGAATGATCTATCATTGGCCGATTTTAATGCGATTAAAACCTTAAAAGATTTTGATGATATATACACATCAAAAGCACATGGTTTTAAAAATGCTATAGACTACTATGAAAAAGCGAGTTGCTTGCAATTTCTTCCAAATATTAAAGTTCCTACTTTAATTATAAATGCGCTTAATGATTCATTTTTATCTCCAGAATGTTATCCTGTAAAAGAAGCCAAACAAAATTCTAATCTCTTTTTAGAAATGCCAAAATATGGTGGGCATGTTGGGTTTGTGGATAAGAAAAATATATACTACAATGAAAAACGTGCTTTGGCGTTTGTGAGAGATAATTAGGTTTTACACAATATTTGTTTCTTAAAATCGAAAAACTTTTATATTCTTTATTACTTAAATGTTAAGATAAGGTGGTGGTAGTAATTTAATAATACAGGTAACATTTTTATGCGGTTTTTGTAATCGTTGTATAATACTGACGTAATAGGTCGAAGGCTTTAATTTTATTTTTTTGTGATATGAAACTGAAGCCTTTTTTTATCATCCAACTATGCGCTTTTCTAATCTTTTTAGCAAGAGCTTACCAATTTTATTTTTTCGGAGCACCTTTTAGAGCTATCCTTTGGGATGAAAGCTTAATGAGTCCTATTGTTGAAAATGTTTTCAATACCTCTTGGTTCGATTATGCCACAAGTCCAGAAACCAACAAAGGCATCACCAATCTTACAGTGTTTTTTAGCATCGTCCTATTTGTATCTGCATTTGTCAGTCTATTTTGGAAACAGATTCCGTTTGTAAGATTTAAAAAAAGTATTATAGGGTTTAGTTTGTTTATCTTATTTATACTTGGTGTATGCATGGTTAAAGATAAAAACTATGATTTTTTACAATTTTTTGAGCTAACCATACAATTTGCAGCACCTTTAGTACTCTTTTTTACCAAAGACTTTGAAACCTTAAATAAACAAAAGCTTATTTTCTGGTTAAAGGTATCTATAGCATTAACATTTATTCCACATGGACTTTTTGCTATGGGATTCATATATGTGCCAGGTCATTTTATTGATATGACTATTAAAATATTGGGTGTAACCGAAACTCATGCTAGGCAGCTGTTGTTTGTAGTTGGATTATTAGATGTTATAGCGGCCGCTTTTCTATTTATACCTAAGTTGGTAAAACCTGCTTTTATGTATATCATTATTTGGGGTATTTTAACAGCGCTAGCTAGAGTTGTAGCTGGGTTTAACTACGATTTTTTCCTCAATTCTATCCATCATTTTATGTATTTAACGGTTTACCGATTACCACACGGATTATTGCCTTTAGCAACTTTAATGCTTTACGGCCTTTACGATAAAACATTAAAAACAAAACACAACAATTAAAAACCAACCCTAATTATGAAATTAAAATTACCTCTAATGTTGCTTATGCTGCTTGGCCTAGTTCGCTTAGGTTATGCAAATAATGACAAGTACAGGCTTATTCTTTTAGATGATCCTGCTACAACAATAACAGTAGCTTGGAATCAAATCTCAGGTTCTAATGCTTCTGTGTATTACGATACTGTAGATCATGGTACTGATTTTAACGCTTATACTTTTAATAAAACGGTAGACAGAGAAACGTCGGCAAAAGGAATGACTAATCAATTTGCAAGATTGTCTGGTTTGCTACCAAATACTATTTATTACTTTTTAATCCATGATAGTGAAGGTGTGAGTCAGCAATTTTGGTTTAAAACAGCACCAGATGACGATAGTCGATTGTTTTTCATTGCCGGAGGTGATTCTAGAAATAACAGAACACCACGACAGAATGCTAATAAATTAGTAAGTAAATTAAAACCACATGCTGTATTATTTGGTGGTGATATGACCAATGCCGATAGTAATTCGGAATGGCAAGATTGGTTTGACGATTGGCAACTCACCACAGCTGCAGATGGACGAATGTTTCCTATCGTACCAGCTAGAGGTAATCATGAAAACACATCTTCTATCTACGATCTTTTTGATACACCCAATGCCGATTCATATTACGCCATGACCTGGGGAAATAACATGATAAGAACCTATACGCTTAATTCTGAAATTTCAGTACTTGGAGATCAGTTAACGTGGTTAGAAAACGATTTAAATACGGCTTCAGATTTAACATGGAAAATGGCGCAATATCATAAGCCTATGCGTCCACATACTTCTGGAAAATCTGAAGGAAATGCACAATATGGTGCTTGGGCACAATTGTTTTATGATCAACAAGTAAGATTGGTTGTCGATTGTGATTCGCACATGTCTAAAACTACATGGCCAATAAAACCATCGTCAGATCCTGGAAATGACGAAGGTTTTGTAATTGAAGAACAAGGCGGTACGGTTTACACAGGCGAGGGATGTTGGGGAGCACCATTAAGAAATAATGATGACGATAAGAGCTGGACAAGAAATTCAGGGTCTTTCAATCAATTTAAATTGGTCTTTGTAGATACCGAAAAAATTGAATTACGTACCATAGACGTCAATAATGCCGATGAAGTTGCTGAAGGGAGTAATACAGATCCTTTTACTTTGCCAGATGCCTTAAATATCTTTTCGCCAGAAACTGGGAGTGTCGTTACTATTTCTAATGCTAATCTTACCGATAATCCTTGTCCTGTTATTGGTACAACTTGTGATGATGGAGATGCTTCAACATTATATGATGAAGCCAATGGTTTTTGTAATTGTGAAGGTGTGCCAGATTTTGAATTGGTTGAAGAAACTATTGCAGTACAAAACAGTAGTGATGATGCTGAAGAAGAAATAGCATCTGGTCTAGTGCACACTGCAAGTGCCGATTTAGAATTAATACATGATAACGGAGATCAGTTAGTTGGTATTCGTTTTGAAAATGTGCAAATACCTCAAGGTGCTACCTTATACCGATCTTATATTCAGTTTCAAACAGCTGAAGTAAATACGGAAAATGATGCAGCTCAAATTATTATAAATGGTGAATTAGCGGTTTCAAGTGTTACATTTACGTCGAATACTAATGATATTTCACTTCGACCTTTAACGGCAAATGCAATCTATTGGAACGGTATTGCAGAATGGGAAACAGTAGGTGAAGTGGGTTTAAACCAACGTACACCATACTTAAACAATGTTATTTATGAAGTCATTTCTCAAAACGGTTGGGAAGCAGGGAATGCCATGACTTTTATTTTATCGGGTTCAGGATTAAGAATCGCGGAATCTTTTGATGGCATTGCAGCACCAGAATTAAAGTTATTTTACAAATTACCTTGTGAAGATGCTGGTACAGCTTGTGATGATGGTAACCCTAATACTATTTTAGATTTTGAAGATGGAGACTGTAACTGTATCGGAGTTGAAGAGTCTGCAACCTTAACCTTTCAAGTAAATCATCCAGATGACGATGCTGAACAAGCTGAAACGGGAGGAGCTATGTACACCGATAGTTCCGATTTAGAATTGGTTTACGATGCCTATGCGGATCAATTCAACCAAACCGTAGGTATGCGCTTTAATGGTGTTACTATTCCTCAAGGTGCTGTAATTTTAGATGCGGCAATTCAATTTACAACAGATGAGGTGAATACGCAATCGACCAACTTAGTAATAAGAGGAGAAAAAGCGATTAATAGCTCAACATTTACAACAGATCCATTCAATATTTCATCCAGAGTGCAAACAGATGCAGTAGTAACATGGAGCGATGTTCCGGCATGGGAAACGGTTGGTGAAGCTGGTGATAACCAGAAAACTCCAAGTTTAAGAATTATTGTTCAAGAAATTGTAGACCAACAAGATTGGCCATCATATAGCGCTATGTCATTTTTTATTACAGGTTCTGGTGAAAGAACAGCTGAGTCGTATAACGGTGATTCTGATGCCGCACCACAATTAATTATTACCTATACGTTATCGGAAAACGAATGTCCTGCGTACGGCACACCATGTGATGATGGAGATGCTAATACTATTAATGATGAAGAAGATGGCTTCTGTAATTGTACAGGTGTGCCAAATGATGTGGTAGAAGATGTTAAAGAGGTTCTTAATTCTAGTGACGATGCAGAAGAGGAAGTTGGTTCAGGACTTGTTTTTACACAAAGTTCAGATTTAGAATTGGTTCATGATGATGACGATCAGGTTATTGGATTGCGATTTGAAAATGTTCAAATACCTGAAGGTGCTACTTTACATCGAGCATTCCTTCAGTTTCAAACCGATGAAACTAGTGCTGAAACAGATATTACTAACCTAGTTATAAATGGAGAATTAGCAGCGGAAAGTGCAACGTTTACAAACGGCTTAAATGATATTACGTCTAGAGCATTGACTTTGAGTTCTGTAAATTGGGACAATGTTGCTATGTGGAACACTACAGGAGAAGCTAGTATTAATCAGCGTTCGCCTTATGTTACTCGTATTGTTGAAGAAATTATTGCTCAAGAAGATTGGTTAAGTGGCAATGCGCTAACATTTATAATTTCAGGTTCAGGGAAGCGTGTGGCGGAATCGTTTGATGGATCTGCAGCACCAATCTTAAAATTATACTATCAAACCCCTTGTGAACTTTATGGAACGGCTTGCGATGATGGTAATTCTGATACGTTTTTTGATGTAGAAGATGGTAATTGTAATTGTGCAGGGATCTTAGAATCAGGAACTTTAACTTATGCTGTAAATAGATCTAATAATGATGCAGAAGAGGAAGTGGCAACCGGAGAAATGGATTTAGGAAGTTCTGATTTAGAACTTGTTGATGAAAGTGGATCAACCAATCAACTTGTGGGTGTAAGATTTACTGATATTCAATTACCAGCCGATGCTATTATTAGTAATGCTTATATTCAATTTACAGTAGATGATGATAATACAGATCCTACAAGTGTGGCGATTAGAGCAGAAGCAAGTGCGAATTCAGTTGAGTTTTCATCCGCAGATTTTGATATTTCATCAAGAACACTTGGTAACAATGTAGTGAGTTGGAACGATATACCTGCGTGGGAAACTGAACATATAGGAGATGCTGGTGTCAATCAGCAAACACCAAATATCGCTTCTTTAGTGGAAGAGGTTTTAGCGCAAGAAGACTGGACGATGTTTAATGCGATGACCTTTGTAATTAATGGAAGTGGAGAGCGTGAAGCAGAATCTTTTGATGGTTCTGCAGCACCGCAATTGGTAATTGAATATTCACTTTCTAGTTTATCTGTAAATGATGAAAATTTAGAAAAAGCGATAAGACTATATCCTAATCCAACAACTGATCTATTGCATATTGAAACGACTTTTAGTATTGATACATTGATTATTTACGATCTCAATGGTCGACGAATACAAACGTTAAAAATCAATAATACAGAATCCATAGATGTTAGCGATTTATCTAAAGGAGTGTACTTTTTAGAAATTCAATCTGGTAACACTAAAATTGTTAAACGGTTTATTAATAGTTAATTAGTAATATCTGTTGTAATTAAAACCTTTCAATTTTAGTATTGAAAGGTTTTTTTGTTATATATTTTAGCATTTATTTAACAGTTTTACGACTTTGGCAGTAGTGCTGTCGTATCAATGTGTGCTCTAATTGACCTATTAAAC
>NZ_JBLXHU010000083.1:0-5924 GCF_048259285.1 Bizionia sp.
TTGTAGCCAATACACAGGTTATATATGTACGCGTAGAAAGCACTACAATAGCTACGGACTGTGCGACGTTTGTGGACTTAGTTTTAATAGTTAATCCAACACCACAAATAACAGATCCAAGTCCACTAGAAGTATGTGATAATGATGCAGACGGATTTGCTATTTTTGATTTAGAATTAAACAATCCAGAGATATTAAATCAGTTAGATGCAGATGCCACAAACGATTTAGCAGCAACGGATTATACAATAACATTTTACGAAACAGAAGCCAACGCTAACGTTCCAACAAATGCAATAGCAACACCAAATGCTTATACAAACACAACCGCAGATATACAAACTATTTGGGTACGTGTGGATGATAACGCCAATGGCTGTTCTACAGTAACACCAATGGATTTAATTGTAAACCCATTACCAGTATTAGTACAACCAGATCCATTAGCCTTATGTGATTATAATAATCCAGGAGACGAAGTAGAAGCCTTTAATTTAGAAGATGCAAACGCCCAAATTCTAGCAGGACAAACAGGGATTACCTTAACACACTATATTAGTCAATCAGGAGCGGACAATGCTACAGCAGCAGACCAAATTTTTAGTCCATACACTAATATTGTTAATCCACAAACGGTTTATGTAAGAGCGGTAGATAATGTTACAGGCTGTGTAAGTACGATAACCTTAGATTTACGAGTAAACCCAATCCCATCACCACAAGCAAGTCCAATGGCTTTAATAGAATGTGATGACGATAACGACGGATTTACAACCTTTAATTTAGACAGTCAAACAACAACCATTTTAAATGGAGAGCCAGACGTAAGCATCAGTTACCACGAAACACAATCAGATGCGATTAACGATTTAAACGCTTTAGTTAGTCCATACACAAATATTGTTGCCAACACGCAAATGATTTACGTACGTGCAGAAAATGATATTACAGGATGTTTCACAATTGTTGTATTACCATTAGAAGTGCAACCATCACCAGTTGTACCAGTAGCACTTGATGATTATATTGTATGTGATGATAATGATGATGGATTTAGCCAATTTGATTTTGATACGGTTATGACACCACAAATCTTAGGGACACAAGATCCAGCAGATTTTACATTAACTTACCATACGACACAATTAGCAGCAGACAACGGAACTAGTCCAATAGTTAACACAGGTAACTATACCAATGTTACTAACCCACAGACGATTTACGTAAGATTAGAAGGTAACGTAAATGGATGTGTTACAACAGGATCCTTTGTAATCCGAGTTGAGTTTCCACCAGTAATTGTGCAACCAACACCATTAGCCATATGTGATGAGTTAGATGCAGATTATTACGAAAACAATGACGATATGGCAACGTTTGATCTAACGGTTAAAAACAACGAAATTACTGCAGGAAATACCAGTTGGATCATAACCTATTACGAAACACAAGCCAATGCACAAGCCGATATTAGCCCAATAGCAGACCCAACCATGTATACCAATATGATGGTCGGAACAAATCCAGCTAACCCACAAACGGTTTATGTTAGAGTCACAGATGCAGATACAGGATGTTTCTCATTTACAACACTAACCATCCGTGTGTTACCAAACCCAACACCATTACAAAACCCAACAGATTTAGAGTTATGTGATGATGTAAATGTTGTAGGTCCAAATGATTTAATAGAAATCTTTGACCTAACTACAAATGAAGTAGCAACTATTAACGGAGAATTAGGAGTAAGTGCAAGCTACTATACGGATTTAGACGATGCCCTAATGGGAACAAATCAAATAGTAGATCCAACCGCACATAGTAATGAAGATCCAGATAATCCAGGAGTAGCAATCACTCCACAAACCATTTACTTACGTGTAACAAACGGAACAGATGCCTCAGGAACAGGAGGAACAGGATGTTATACCATAGTAAGTTTTGACATTACAGTAAATCCATTACCAGTAGTTAGTCCAATAGAAGATTATATCTATTGCGAATTATTTAATGATGGACAATATGGATTTGATTTAGAAAGTAAAACCCCAGAAATCCTAAATGGACAAGACGGAACAATCTTTACTGTAACCTATCACGAAACTCAAGGCGAAGCAGATATGGCAATGAATGCATTAAGCAGTCCATATACCAATACAAGTAACCCACAAACCATATACGTTAATATCACCAATACCCTAACAGGCTGTGATACCACAACTACGTTTAATATTGAAGTTCAGGAAGCCGCACAAGCCAATCCAGACCTAGTACCAATCGTATATCAGATTTGTGATGACAATATGGAAACCGATGGTGACACAACGGATGATAGCGCACAATTTGATTTATTAACATTAAATCCAGACGTGTTAGATGGACAAGATCCAGCAAATTACATTGTAAGCTATTACGCAACCCAAGCGGATGCAGATGCAGCAACCAATGCACTTCCATTTATATATGAAAACACTGTAAATCCACAAGTCATTTATGTACGTGTAGATAACAACACTATGACAGTGTTACCATTAGCTATCGACCTAGCAGGATTAGGAACAACAGGTATAGATTTTAATGGAGACGGAACAATAGATACAATTGATACCGATTTAGATGGAGTCTTTGATCTAATAGACGTTGATGGCGATGGACTATCAGACGGAACAGACACAGATGCAGATGGTTTAATTGATGAAGTAGACATTGATGGCGATGGTATTGCAGATGCAGTAGATATTGATGGCGATGGCGTATTAGATAATCAAGCAGACAGCTCAGTATGTTATGACACTGCAGAGATCACATTACAAGTTAATCCATTACCAGAGTTTGATTTAGATGACACTTATTTATTATGTGTTAATACAAACGGAACAGAAGTGGTTAATACACCAGTATTAGACACAGGATTAAACACGACGGATTACACGTTTGAGTGGCAATTAGAAAGCGTAACCCTTCCAGGAGAAACAGGAAGCAGCTTAATACCAACACAAGGCGGTCAGTATACAGTAATAGTAACAGATGCAGTTACAGGATGTACCAATGATGACACAGCACTAGTAGAGGAGAGTGAGCCACCAGTAATCACAGCAGAAGTAACTACAGCAGCCTTTGCAGAAGTACATAATATATCAGTGTCAGCAACAGGAAGCGGAATCTCCATATTTGAGTTTAGCCTAGACGACGGACCATGGGAGTCAAACACACCAAATGATGATATGTATATGTTTACAGACGTAGGCGCAGGAGAACATATAATCACAGTAAGAGACATAAATGGATGTGGAGAAACAAGCTTATCAATTATGGTAATGGATTATCCACACTTCTTTACACCAAATGACGATGGGTTTAACGACACCTGGAACATTTACGGGATAGAAGACCAATTAGATGCTGAGATATACATCTTTGATCGTTATGGTAAATTATTAAAACAATTAAGTCCAAGTGGTCCAGGATGGGATGGAACGTATAATGGTAACCCAATGCCAACCAGTGACTATTGGTTTACGGTTGAGTATAGAGAACCAAACGATACGACAAATACAAGAAAACAATTTAAAGCTCACTTTACTTTAAAAAGATAAGTAAGCAAGATTAAATAACACCAATAAAAAAGCCTGAACAAATGTTCAGGCTTTTTTTATAATAAAATACTTTAAAAAGGTATTAGTTAACTTCAAAAGTAATTTTAAGGTTAACTCTAAAATCTACAACCTCGCCATCTTTAACGCTAGCGCTTTGGTCTTGTACATAGACAGATCTAATATTTTTAACGCTTTTAGACGCATGCTTTACTGCTTTTTTAGTTGCATCTTCCCAACTTTTATCTGAGTTTGATAATGCTAGATGCTGTAAATCATTTCATTATAAAATATTATGCGTGAAAAAGTAGTGCATAAAAAAACCTGAACGTTAGCTCAGGTTTTATATATAGTTATTAATATTAAGCTTTAAATTTTAAACCCTAATGTTAATGTGATGTTTGAGTTAGAATTGTCTATTGTCGCAGCATTAGTAAGTCCTGTATTATACAATTGATAGTTGATGTCTTGTTGTGATCTGCTGTATGATACATCTAAATTTGTATTTCCAAAATTATAACCTAAACCTAATGAGTATCCTGTAAGGTCGCCAATGGTGTTTTTGTTTGCATATGGACTTTCTTCAATTCTGTATCCACCTCTAAAACTAAATTGTTTCAATTTATATTCTGCACCAATTTTATAGGTTGATGCTGCTGTTAAAGCATTTTCGATGATAGTGTTTTGTTGGTTGAAATATCTGTCAGAAGTTGGTTTAAATTTTGTTTTACTATGATCCTTTCTAGAGTAATCAAAGCTAATTAAACCTTTTGTTCCAAAGACATAAGCTAGACTTCCTGTAATTTTACTTGGGGTTTGTAAACGATAGGTTTCAAATATATTAACAATATTAGGGTCTACAACTTGATAAAAGTCACCATTTGTATCGTCTATAACTAATGTTTCTAGATATTGCGTAGTTTCATCTTGTATGCTCATCCAAGTTGGAGATTCATAAGTTAAACCAGCTCTTAATTCATTTGTTAATTTAAATATACCTCCTAGTTGAAAAGAAAAACCTGATCCATTTGAAGATAAAGTGTTGTCAAATAATACTTCTCTTACAGTTGAGTTTTCATTAGTGTTACTTTCATATAAGCTAGTAAAGCGCTCGTAGTTTAGAAAATGAGAATTTAGATTTAAACCAAAATAGGTGTCCTCTCCATATTGTGTACCAACATTAAAACTAATCTTACCGTTATAGCCAGTGGCAACGTAATTGTAATCTTGATTAAATGTATTTCCCTTGATATTGCTAGTGTAAGTACTGTTATTATCATCAAAAGTGTCAGGTTCTAATATGTAGGAATCATAACCTAAAAAAGCTTGCTGATTTTGATATCCAAATGCACTACCAATTTCTGAATAAGCTACAGTAGTAGATTCTCCAGGTAATGCTGAAATTTCATCCAAACGTAACCCTTGTGCATTAGCTAAAAAATATTCTCCAATACTAGTATTACAAGTTCCATTTGCTCTCCAATCATCATCATAATTTTTAGAAATATCATAGTTGATTCCTAAGGAAAACTTTTTCCATAAAGAGTTAGTGTCAGTGTTTTTAAATATAAAAACACCTCCACCTTGGTTTAAATTAACAGATGAGTTTGATGATTCATTAATCCCGTTAAAGTAACTAATGTTGTTATCATTGTTTTCAATACCTAAAGATATAGAGGCATAACTACTTGTAAAAACTGCTGAACCTGCAGGGTTTACACTAAAGGCACTTAGGTCTCCTCCAAGCGCTCCAAAAGCACCACCCATACTTTGGAATCTTGCTGTTCCTTTAATGTCTCCACTAGAGTATCTTAACGCGTCATTTATGTTTTGAGCTTGACTTATAGACATAGATATAACACCTATGACTAGTATAAATAATTTTTTCATAACAATTTAGATTTTTATTTTAACCTCTTCCTCTTCTTGAGCTACCTCCAGATGTAGATCGGCTTCTAGAAGGAGAGCTTGATCTAGGTGTAGAGATACTTCTTGGTGTAGAATTATTACTTCTAGGCGTTGATGTATTAGTTCTTGGTCTAGGCGTAGAGGTGTTTGTTCTTGGTCTTGGAGTTGACGTATTAGTTCTTGGTCTAGTTGTATTAAGTCTAGGCTTAGTAGTAGAATTTGTTCTAGGTCTTGTTGTACTTGTTCTAGGTCTAGTTGTAATGTTTGTTCTTGGACTAACACCTGTATTTCTAGAATATCTTGAACTTAAAACAGAATTTCTATTCACAATTGAGCCTCTTCTTCCTGAGTTGTAAGATATACCTCTTCTATGGTAACCATTGGTATAGCTATATCCATAACCGTAGCCATAACCATAACCGA
>NZ_JBLXHU010000084.1:0-5911 GCF_048259285.1 Bizionia sp.
TGTTTACCATCCCGTACATCATTTTGCACAGCATGGTGATTGTCGGCTGTATGCACGGCCTGGAATGGGCACCAATTGGCGAGATGATCAACGAGGCGTTCGGCTATCCGGTCCTGACTGCCGTCGGCCTATATCTGACTGGCGGGGTATGGCCGAAAAAGTGATAAATGAAGTAAACGCTGCTGCTACCAAAAGGTATCCCATTATCCTACATACTTCTTAAAGTAGCAGCACGCTTTAAGAAACCAAACGATTTATTTATCTAACGCGATTCGGTATTCTTTGACTTTTTTCGCAATAAATGGTCCATTAGGTCGAGCACATTGCGCAATTTCCATCAGGCGTAACGCTTCATTTAAATCAACTTTCTCTAATTTAATAGCCTCGTCACGAATAAAATCTACGTCTTTGGCGATACGAATATCATCAAGTGTAACCGTGCGGATATTAATACGTGATCTCGGACTTAATTTAAAAAATCGATAACAATGGCTAATTATTTCATCTAGCTCATTTTGGCCGATTGATGAGAGCACCTTTTTTAATCTAACAGCATCAGATGGCAAAGCGACAATTTCAATATTACCCGAGGATAATGCATTTTTCAGATTTCGTGAGTCTTGTGACTCTAAAATGGTATTTAATTCTGACTTAATAACTATGTCTGTACTCTTAATTTTACGACTAGAAGCATGAAAACCATACTCATCCATTTTCAATATCCAACTATGCTTGAGGTCAGTCAAGGAAAACTCAATGGTTCTAGATTCTTTGGATTCAAAGAAACCTGTTGGAAAAAGATAATTCAAAGCTTTAGCAACTGACTTCTGCTGTATTTTTCTAGGAATCAAGACAAGAAGCGTACTTAGGATCTTTTTATTCATAAATTTATACAAGACTAAAATTAAAAACATTCGTGCTGGTCAACAAAAAATAGTTTTAGTGTTGACCAGCGCGCTGCTATCTATCTACTTCCTATATTTATGATGTTCTGTTTCTAACACAAACTTAGTATCATTTCCGACACAAACTTCAGCAACACGAATGTCGCGAACAAAGTTAGTGAAATTATCAGTAAGCATATCAATAGCCACGTTATCAAAATGAGCCCATGGTGTATTACCATACTTAACATGCTTTTCAACCATAAGGCCACCAGCCGCAACCGAAAGCTGACAGCATAGAGAACCTACATCATGACTAGAGTACCCAGGAATGATTTTAGAATGTTGTTTACTCAAATCATGGTAATGCCTAACAACAGCGACATTCGCATCTTCATTCATTGTTGGATACGAAGAAACACACTGTAATAAATAAAGGTTGCGACAATTTTTAAATTGTTCAAGAACAAATTCTTCATAAGCAGCATCTGTCATCCCTGTTGATAATACAACATCACCTTTAAAATCCTCCGCTACTGCTTTAAGAAATTCAGTATGCTCAGAGATAGTTGATGGTAACTTAACCATCTCTGGATTAAAACGCTTCATAAACTCATAAGAAGGAAGATCTAAAACTGATGCGAACCACTTGATACCATATTCTTGGCACCATTTCTCTACCATTTCGAAGCCAAATTCATCCAACTCTAAACCATTACGATAATCTCTAAACGTGTTACCAAATGGAGATTTGTATGGTTTAGCTAGCTCTTCTTGTGAATAAAAACTTTCAACATCACGCTTTTGAAGCTTGATGTAGTCAGCACCAGATTCAGCCGCGGCCTTGATCATTTTCTGAAGTAGCCCGAGGTCGCCGAAATGATTGGTAGTGATTTCAGCAACGACTTTTACTCTATAGCCCTTATTACCGCCATTAGAATTAATAGAAGAGGAAAGCAATGATTTTTGTGGCTCACTACCGTTAACAGACTTATTGAACTCTTTAAAATTCATGGAACTGAATGATAAGTCGCCAACATGATTAACATTGATAGAAAGATCTTGTGAATGAGATAAAATCAATTCTAAATACGCTTTCTGACTATTCAGCAGACTTTCTACATAATCATTATTTCCTAGAGCAATCTCACTACTAGATTTTGATGAGAAACCACTTGTTAGGGTAAAGTCAAAACCCAAAAGATATACGTCAAGTTTATCCCTGACATAATCAGCACATAAATTAGCCAGCTTAATTGCTGAAACGACCGTTGCATCTTCTAATAAGAATTCCCGATCAAAAAAACGCTCTTGGAGAGGTCGTACGTTTTCAGGGTCTTCGTAAATATGATCAACGATAACAGTTGAAGGACGACCAGAATCTTCACAGCGAGAAGTAATATAAAAACTGCAATTACCACCACTTTCATTTAAATAATCTGATACCCAAGATAAATGATAAATACCAATATCTCCTGGGTAAGCTTTCTCTGAATCATTAATGTTAATAATAAAAAACTCAGACAGCTTAGAGAGATCAACTTTATCTAACGATGAGCCTTTACCAATAACAGCTATTTTAGATTTACCAGACAGTTTAAAAAACTTAAGAATATCATTAATAGTTTTCATTAGTTAGCCTCTAGTAGAATTTTATACTTTCGGGTAGGAAATAAAATTTGACCTTTATACTCCACGCCATCGACAAATGCCTTGACCCCATGTTCAATAGCAAGATTCAATCCGGGTAATACATCCCAGCAGTTAACTCCTTTTACATTTTCAAAACGAGCATAACTACCTTTGACTGCCGACAGCATATTATACATAGAACAACCTATAATCCTATATTCAAAACCATCAGGTAATTTGAGTAAGTCTTCTTTTGTTAGTGATGATGAAAGACCATGAATTCTTGATTCAAATCGTTTTATAGGTTGACCAGTTAAGGCAAATTCATTCAACTCTGGAAGAAGTATACAAGATGTTTCGTGAACTCCATTTGTATATATAGAAACCCCCACTCCCCACTCTCTCAAACCACTAACAAAATTCTCGGTGCCATCTATAGGGTCCAACACAACATATGAGCCATTAATATCCCATTGGACATTATCAAATGGTGCTAATTCTTCAGAAATCAGTTCGTGATTTGGAAGATATTCTTTACAAAAATCGAATACAATCTCCTGAACCAAGAGGTCGCCTTTTGATACAAAGCTATTGTCTGGCTTCAATTCCTTTTCATCACGAAGACTTGTTATATCATCCAACTTAGCATAAATTCTTTCTATTAAAACATCTAACATTACAAATCCTTAATCAAGTCTGAACTGACAAGTGCGTTAGCAATATGGAAATCTATAGGTTCATTGATATCAACAGCTTCAATTCTATCCACTTCAATTAACTTTGGGTTGTTACCAATACGTCTGCTAGCTTGAACAAGTTCTTTAGAGTAGGCGTATAGACCCGTTGTCTCTATAAAGAATGGGTCAAGATCTTGTGTACGTGGAATGGATGTAGGATCGTAATTAAAAGCTTTCCCTGCCAACCACAAAAATTCATTTTTCCGTTCCACTGTCAGTGCAGAATCATGACCTTCGACAATTAACGCATCCACAGATTTTTCAATTGTTTCTGATTTTATAAATGGTGCGGTTGCATGCGTTAATACATAGAAATCAGAATCAACATCATTCATAAATGATTGCATGACTTCATTTATTTTTGTCGTATCAGAATCAAGATCCTTGCTACGTTGTAAGAATTTTATCCCATCAGGGAGGTATTCCTTAATTGAAGGATCACTACAATATACATAAATATCATCAATATTATTAACTTTTATTAATGAACTTAAGATGTAATCAATTAGCGGTCTTCCATTAGAAAAAGGCTTTGTGTTTTTTCCAGGTAAACGTTCATTATTAAGTTTTACTGGAACAAATGCTGTAACTTTCATTTTATTTACCTTCTAATTATACTGACTAACCTTTGCGCTAACGCAAGAAATCCGTTTTTATCCATAGTATAACTAACATAATCAGTCCTATCATTATCAAATACTACATCCTCTATTAAATCCACTGGTACAGGAATAGCTAATGGATTGATATGACATAATGAACTTTCTAGTTGTCCCGCTCTACTGATGTGCGTAATACCTGGCTTTCTAGCAATTCTTGAAATTAGCATAGAACCTGTTAGTTGATTAGCAATGAAAAAATCAATATATCCTGACTGTCGGATCTTTTCTTCCATTGTTTCGCCGATAAGATTTATTAATTTAACGTTATCTGGTACAAGTTCTTTAAAGCGTTCAAAAATTACCAAGTCGTTATTTATTTCTCTATAATCCACAGCCGACTTATTATGAGGAGCTGTCCACCCATCTAGATAAAGATTAATTTCTTCAAATAAAGGTGATAATAAGGATAATAACTCTATTTGATACTCAACTTGTTCAAGCCAAGATCTTTTTTGTACAGTAATCCCCATCCAAATTGAAATACTATTATCTTTATTTTCATCTTTCTTATGAAAACCAATATTTTCTCGTATTCTTTGGTCTAATTTATCTATTAATTGCGTTCCTTCGACTTTATAAAACTCTCTACCTATCTTAAAAATCAAAGATTGACACTTGGATATTGAATCATAATTAACTAATTTATAATTAATATCTTTGAAAATTATCTTTAGATCTAAAAAATCCTGTCCAACAACTTGAAGAATAGAGTTAGAGATAGATTTTCTTTCAATTAAGTCGTTTAATAATGGGATGTTATTATATAAATAATGATATGGCCGACCATGACTTACCAAAAGAGATATTTCTAGGTCTGATAAATTCTTTAATTTCCTTGCCCCTGAAATAATTGTCCATACGGAATCAGCTAAAGAGTTAAAAATTTGCTCTTCATTCAGATGATGTAATATTTTCAATACATTATGTTCAGGAAAGTAGACTGCATCACAAGTAGTTACATGTTGAAATAAAACCACTACTGTTGCTTCTATATCTATTCTAATGATGTTAATATTGTTGAAATAGTGATTATCAGTTACTTTTACTCTACGCTCTATAAAATCATCAACAAATGAATTACTATTAAAATAGTTAGTAACCCTGTTAATTAATATTTGTGAATCTATATCATCCGTAGTGCTTTTTTTCTTATTATTCAGCGCGACAAACAGTCTCTTAAATTCTTCTTCATCCACTTTAAAACTAAACGTTTCTTTTAAGAGATCGATATTATCAAAGTTTTTATAATCTAACACATCTTTAACTTCATCAATATTATAATCTAATTCACCCACATCTGTTTTTTTAAATGTGCAAAGAATATTATACGTACCATCACTATTAAGATAGTAAAATTCTAATTTATCATTAATTGATGCGTCTATTGAAAAACCGCAAACATCACTAACCGATGCCAAATCAGGAGCAATGGCTTTTTTTGCATCTTTCCTGACTCTATTTATTTGAACTTTACGATAAATGTCATTTTCTTTAATGAATAGATTATCATATCCTTCTTTTGAAATATACCAGCCAGAAAAACTTAAATCTTTATCATAAGAAATAATTTCATTTGTTAATGGAAAGTCAATGTTTAAAACATTACCTTTTTTTAGTTCTTCTTCAGAAAGATATTTATTTATTAAAATCTTACGCATTTTTTTATCTTATATTTACAGGGGGAAAGTTACCCCCTGTATTTAGTTATGTATGAATCAAATTGCTAATGAAAAATTTTCCTTTTTTAAGGTTAAATTATTACTATAATAACAATCAGCTATATTATCGGTATTCCAAGTCGATTTCATATACTCAACTTCCCCCATAAAACGCTTAATTTTTTCCGGATTATCTTCAGCGCCACGAGAGATCGATTCGTAGTGATAAAGCTCCGCATAAGGAGTCCAGAGATTGCGATAACCTGCTTTTTTCACTTTAAGACAGAAATCCACATCATTAAAGGCGACTTTCAGGTCGGTTTCGTTAAGCCCTTTGA
>NZ_JBLXHU010000085.1:0-5732 GCF_048259285.1 Bizionia sp.
GCACTACTTCATTCATTACGATCCAAAGCAGTGCCGAAGCTTAACTGTGCGTGAAGCGGCTCGTTTGCAGACATTCCCCGATAACTATTTGTTTGAAGGGAATAGAACGCAGCAATATGTGCAGGTAGGAAATGCTGTGCCACCGTATTTGGCTAAACAAATAGGGGAAGTTGTGATGAACTTACTTGAACGGTAATGTCACTCACTAGTACACTAAAGCCAATATAAATCAGTTGGCTATAACTACTATGTCAGATTCTCTTATCCTTAAATTTGACCCAAATACTATCGAGCATTTGGGTGTCTCACTTTATTCTAAACTTCCTAGTGTTTTATCTGAATTGATCAGCAATTCTTGGGATGCTGATGCTAATACTGTCACTATTGATTTCATTGAAAATGGTGATGAAAAAGAAATTATTTATAACGATGACGGAGAAGGGATGACCTTCGACGAGCTTAATAATAAATATCTTGTTATAGGTAGAAATCGTCGTCAAGAGACTCAGAAACAAGTCAGTGCAAAAGGTCGACCTGTAATTGGTAAGAAAGGACTTGGCAAACTCTCGGTATTTGGTATTTGTGACGAGATCGAAGTTGTTTCAATCAAATCCGGCAAGAAAAACCATTTCATAATGAACCTTCAGGAAATTAAGAACAGCCGAGGGTATGAATATTCTCCGGAGCTATTAGCGCACGATGAGCCTACGTCCATTCCATCAGGGACTGTTATTAAGTTAAAGCAAATACGCCGAAAGAGCGGTTTCAATTTAGATGATATTGCTCTTAGCCTATCTAAAAAATTCATAATCTTCAGCGAAATGGACACGAGCATAACCAAGAACGGAAATGCTGAGTCCGAAGTGCGCATTACAAATGAGCTCAAGTTTCAGACTCTTAATACAGAGTTCACATGGTCTTTCCCTGATAAAAAATATGATGAAAGTTATGCATATTGGGAGCAGATGAAAGGTTCTGTTATCACGCTGAAAACTCCGATTAAAGATACGGAGATGCGTGGTATTTATCTCACATCCAGAGGAAAGATCGTCAATGTAGCGAGCTTTTACGGGGCTCGTGATAATGACCAATTTCATAACTATGTGACCGGATATATAGAAGTTGATTTTATCGATGACTTTGACGATGACGTTATCTCTACAGATCGACACTCTCTGAACTGGGAGCATGAAGAAACACGAGATCTTCAAGCATACTTGCAAACCATTATTAAGGTAATTGGTAAAGAGTGGCGTGAAAAGCGTGCTCAAGTAAAACAAGCCGAGGTAGAGAAAAAGCACAAAGTTGGCATAGAAAAGTGGAAAGAAAATTTACCAACATTTGAACGTGAGTTAGGTGACAAGATCATCACCCCAATTTTAGAAAATTCCAATATTGATGTTGATGAATCAGCAGATCTTATTGGCAGTGTAATGGATAAATTTGATAACCAAGCTTATAAAGAATACGCATCGAGAATTGCTGATATTTCAGAATCTGGTGAAGATATTCCAAAGTTATTACGTTTGATGGATGATTGGAAATCTATTGAATCAAAACAGTATCGAGATTTAGCAGTTGCTAGAATAGAAGTGATTAAACAGTTTGAAACTTACCTGAATACAAATACGAAAGAAGTACCAACACTTCACAATTTCTTAAAGAAATTCTCTTGGTTATTAGACCCTAGAATACTTGAGTTTAAAGATGAGGTTACTTATTCTACTTTATTGAAAGAATCGTTCCCTGAAGAAGAAATTAACGAAAGTAACAAGCGAATTGACTTTCTATGTAGTAATGCGTTGGGGGAAATATTATATGTTATCGAGATAAAGCGAAGTAACTATAAAGTAGATTTAAAAGCACTAGATCAAGCATATAATTATGGTGCTTTTCTAAAACATAAATATGCTTCTGCGACAGGGTTTTCAAAAGTTGTGTGTTTTGTTGTAGGTGGTGAAAAAAATTCAGAAGATTATATGTTCCAGGAAAGGGAAGATACATATATGAAGTCCGGTTCTGTTTTTGTTAAAACGTATCGAGAGTTATTAGAGCAATCCAAGGAATACCATAAAGAATTTATGCAAGCATACGAGACATATAATCACTAATGTAAATGATTGGGGGCATAGTTTTGCCCCCTTATTTATGAGTTATCATACAATTTAACACTATCATGAGTATACCAAACTAGGTCGTTTGGCTTATATATTAATTTATATGTGAGATTTTCACATTCAGGTAATAGAAATTTATCAACAAATGAATAAATTGAATTATCTAAATAATTGTGTGATAAGTGGAACTCAGTCTCTTTATTATGAACTATTGCATTTCTAGTAAAATAGACCATTTTTGAGAAAAGTCTTGGCCATTCAGCTTTTTTCTGGTTAACAGTGAACCCGTCAATATCATCGAAAGTGAGAGCATTACCATTTTTGAGGTTAATACCTAAAGAATTTAAAGCATTATTGACATCAGTTTTATCATTATCGTTGGTCACTAAATTGTTGAATGAATCAGCTAGACTAGCTAGTAATTCACCATTTTGAAAAGTATCATTATAACTGCAACTAAATAAATTATTAAGTGATGTTAATTCACCGTCACTAACTCTATCATACATGTCTTTGAAGTTTCTAATTGAAAACATGTGACCATTGTTATTTATATTTAACTTGACTAAAGGGTATTTAAACATGAAGTTTTCAATTATTTGATATAGACTTAAGAACTTATTTAATATCTCTTTTCTGCTATTATATTCACTGAGTATTATTAGGGTATCATCAAACTGTTGTAATGTATGCTCAGGTTCTAGTTTTTCTTTAATATCAATGTTAGTGCGTTCGGATGCTAATTTTATTTCATGATAGAAATTTCCAGATGTAAGCAAGTGAAGTTTTAAATAAGCTTCTGCCTTCGATTTTGTAACCAAATCACTACGTTTAATAACAATAAAATTATTAGTGTATTCTAGATTTTTATCTGATAAGAAGTGAAGGAATAAGAAAAAAATAAATACAGAGTTGTTGTCAAAAATTGGTTCGCATGTGTTTTTAAAAAATATTATAGAATTGTCTTGTGATTCGATATTTTCATAAAAATAACATTTATCATATCTTGATGGATTTATGTCAGAGAATGTTGTGAATTTTGTTTCATCAATTTCTATGTTTTCCCATTCCTGTTCGAAATTATTTATATAGTTAGCGTATTGGCAAAACTTAATGGGGCGTTCTAGATTAATTAAAGGGGTATATAAAGGCTTTACTGTGTTTAATATTTCGACTAGTTCATTAAATTCACTAAAGTATCCATCATTAATATAAGCTAGTTGAATAGTATCGGAAAATTCCTGAATACATTGCATTGAATTTAATAATAAGTCTTGTTTTTCTTCTGTAATATTATTTTCTATTTGACCCAAGATGTCGTCATCAACTAGATTCTCTAACAAGTTGAAAATGTAAGAGTACAATATATCTCTAGATTTAATCATTATAATTCTATGAATACCTCTTCCCAGGGGATATGATTGAAATCATTATTCATTAATAATAATGTTGCTCTGTATATAGATTTTTTATTAAAGTCTCCAATGTTCACTTTTGAATAATTAACATTATTCCTCTCTTTTTCAAATTCATTAAGGTTAAGTATTTGAGGTGAGTTATTAATCTTTCGTGAAGCTATTTCTATAGACTCGGAAATAGGTATTTCATTCTTGGTAGCATAGTGCCCTAATGCCCCCATTAATCCGCTAACCACAACATCTCTACCAAGCCATTTCGTACCTAGTTCTTGGTATATGTCAAAAAGGTGGTTGTCTAGTTCAAGGAGAAATTTACAAACCATTAAAATAGTATTGTAATCAAAATTAGATAACTCTTCATTTTTTTGTAAATTACTAATTAGGTTGGAATTAATAGTTATAGCTTTACCGCTGTTTAAAGACAAAATTGCAGAAATGATTAATGAAAAATTGAATTCGCCTGGTTTTCTCTTCTTGTTTGCATTAATCGAGTTAATATCTCTTTCTCTGATTACTTTAAAGTTTCCGTTAACTTCTTTTTCAATGAAATCAATTATATTATAAAAAATTATTTCGAGTTGATGTTTTAAGCTAACATGCTTGTGTCCAGCATTTAAAATAAGCATCTTGTCAACTTGCTCTTTTACGCTCAACCCTTCCCAAACCTCTATCCATTGTTCAAACTCTAAAAGGGAGTCGAGAGGATTTCCTGATTTTATCTCATTAACGAGTTTCTTAATGATGGTTGTACTAGCTTTTTGTGAGTTAATCTCATTTAGATACTTTCTTGAAATGCCAATAGGCGTAAGCTGTACAATATCTTCTAAGTGTTTTATTACAAACTCTTTACTATTAAGGATTGTTTTTAACCTATAAGTACGTTGTAATCCATCTAATATTTTAAAGTCTGTTACCGTTGCTACACCACCTTCTAATGTTGATTTTATTTCTTCATTTTCTGAAATTAAAACAAGAGAAGGAATATGCTTTTTATTTATAACAGTTTCAATAATATCATCTAAGTAACGGTTATCTATTATACCCCTTTGTATATTCCAATCTTTATAGTCGCTAGATAAAGAATTTAAATACTCCTGCATGTTAACTTTACACAAGTAACATGTTGCATTACCTTCTATTTTTTTGTCTAAGATGGTTAACTTCATCATCAGTTACTCTATTCGTTGATATTACAATTTCTAATTTATATTTTTTAATCACTAACGCAACTCTACCCACAACCTTCACGTCCAGTTCATCTACTTGAATGTTAGAGCCATTAAAACTGATCGCCAGCTTCTGACCTGGCAGGTGCTGAATCTCGTTCAGAGAGAGTAGGCCGTCAATATCAGATAGGTAGGTTCCGCTTACCGCTTGGTGTACTTCTTTGTCCACGATGTATGTAGTTCCATCGTTTTCTAGCGCCATAACGTTTAAGACGTCCAGTCTGTTGAAGTAATCCTTATCAAATGCGAGCTGCAACTCTATCGTCCGATCAAACAATCAATAATTTAAAAGGATAACATCATGTTTGCATATAAAGTAGTTATTAATACGCCTTTTATGACGTATGAACAGTGTTCGCAGTACTCTGGCACGCCAAAACTCATCATCATGGATTGGACATCCTAGGGTAATATTCATTTCAAAAATAAAGAAACGCCATTGATCAATTTGATTGCGTTGTTTGAGGGGGCGACCCGCGAAGCGTTTCGTGCATTTGCAAGGTCGTGAATGCGACGGAGTTTAAAAATTGTCTGGGTATTGGGTATTACCCGGACCATACTCAGAAACAATTTGAACCCGAACAAGCCGAACTTCTGTGATTAGGTTGTTCCTGAGTATGAGCATAGATCTGAACGATTTTCTCAACATCCCCCCGCAGTTAAGCGTCAAGTACCCAGTTAGTTGCGTAGACAGTGATAATGATCAGAACGGTCAGAATGACTGGAATGGCGAGCATCTTTGCCAGCTTTTTCTTGAAGCTCTGCGGTTCAAATACCACACCTTCTGCTTCCTTTACTCGGCGATCTTCATCGAAATGCCATTTAATCGCAAAGTAGGCGCCAATCGCTGTGACAATAATCTTAAGTGCGCCTGCAAAGTATGGAAAGAAGTTAAACCAACCGTTGCTCATTATCTATCTCCATCAAATTCAATATCTATTTACGGTAAAAAATCAGAGGCTCATGATTAT
>NZ_JBLXHU010000086.1:0-5676 GCF_048259285.1 Bizionia sp.
TATCAACCATACCTCTATCAATAGGTTGCACCACAGCAACACCAGCATTGAAATCAGCGTTTTGATTTAATTTTTGAAATGCATACTCAACAAAGGCTCTTAAAAAATTACCTTCTCCAAATTGTACAACCTTGATTGGATTCTTTTGTGATAAACCAAGGTGCTCTCTATTTAATACGTTTAGTTCTTTTAGTTCTGACATAACTTATTTAATTAAAGTCCAAATATTTTAGGTAACCAAAGGGTTAACTGTGGGAAATATGTAACCAAAAACAAGGCTACAATCATTGCTAAAAACAATGGTAGTAATGGCTTCATTACTTTTTGAATTGTTGTTTGCGCTACTCCAACACCAACAAAGAGGACGGATCCAACTGGTGGCGTACAGAGTCCGATACATAAATTAAGTACCATGATGATACCAAACTGAACAGGATCCATACCTAAACCTGTTACTACAGGTAAAAATATTGGAGTAAAAATCAATACAGCAGGCGTCATATCCATGAAAATTCCAACGAATAATAAAATTAAATTGATGATTAAAAGTATTACTACTGGGTTGTCACTTATCGCTAATAACGTTGAGCTTATATTCTGTGGAATATTTTCATAAGACATCACCCAAGACATACTCATAGACGCTCCAATAAGTAACATTACAACCGCAGTTGTTGCTGAAGAGTCTAATAAAATTTCTGGTAATGATTTTATATTGATTTCTTTGTAAGCAAACCCTAAAATAAGCGTATAAAGCACTGCAATTGCCGACGCTTCTGTTGCTGTAAAAATTCCGGTTACAATACCACCAATAACAATAACTAGTAAAAACAAACTTGGTAAAGCGTCAACAAACGTTTTAAAAACTTCTTTTAATGAACTACGTTTTCCTAGTTTATATTTTTTCTTTTTAGCCCAAAATGAAGCAACAAGCATTAAGAATAAACCTGTTAAAATTCCAGGAATATAACCTGCTAAAAACAGAGCTGCAATAGAAACACCACCACTTGCTAATGAATATACAATCAACACATTACTCGGCGGAATAATTAATCCTGTTGTGGCAGATGTAATATTTACAGCAGCGCCAAATTCTTTAGAATAACCTTCTTTTTCCATTTCTGGACCAAGAATACTTCCCATTGCAGAAGCTGATGCCATTGCAGAGCCAGCAATTGCTCCCATTAACATAGCGCCAATAACGTTAATTAATGCTAAACCTCCTGGTAATGCTCCTACTAGTGTTTTTGCAAAAGCAATGAGCCTATGCGCAATACCTCCTTTATTCATGAGCTGTCCGGAAAGAATAAAAAACGGAATTGCTAAAAGCGCAAAACTGTCTAATCCTGTTCCCATTCGTTGAGAAACCGTTGTAAACGCAGGCATTGCAGGAATACTAACTAACATAGTTAATACAGATGAAATAGAAATACTCCAAGCCACAGGTGTTCCTATTGACAATAAGCCAATAAAACTAATTACTAAAACTAAAATAGGTATATAATCCATGGCTATTTAATATTTTTAATATCTGAAATTTTGTAAAAAATGATTAGTAATCCGCTTAATGGAATAGCTAAATACACCAATGCTAATGGTATTTGTAATGCAGGTGAATGCTGATCTAATACATAAGTGATATACACTAATCGTAATCCTCCAACAACCATTGCAAATAAGGCAAATGAAATAATTAAAATGTAAACGATTAGCTTAAGTTTTTTTTGTGTTTTATTGCTTGAACGAAGCGGAAGCACATCTATAGCAACATGCATATTTCTTCCTGAAACATAAGCTGCTCCAAGTATTCCTAACCAAATCATTAAATAACGTGCTAACTCATCAGTAAATGAACTTGGCGTACCCACAACAAATCGTGTAAATACTTGCCAAATTACATTTACCACCATAACTCCCATAATGACAATGAGAATATTTCCTAAAACTTTATCTATTTTTTCTCTCAAAGTCATATTACTGGGTGTTTTTTATTCTGTCTATTAAACTTTTCATGTCGGCATCTTGACCATAATGTTCATACACTTCCTCAACCTCTTTAGAAAACAATGTTTTATCAGGTCTTATCACAGTAACTCCAGCAGCTTCTACGGCATCTAAAGCTTCTTTTTCTGCATCTGCCCATAAAGTACGTTGATAGGTTACCGATTTATCTACAGCTTCTTGTAACCACGTTCTTTCTTGTTCAGATAAATCATTCCAAATATGTGTTCCTATAATCAATACATCAGGTAAAGATGTATGCTCATCTAAAGAATAGTATTTACAAACCTCATAGTGTCTTGACAGGTAAAAACTAGGTGGATTATTTTCAGCTCCATCAACTACACCTTGTTGTAAAGATGTATAAAGTTCTCCCCAAGAAATTGGTGTTGCCGAACCTCCAAGACTTTTTACCATATCCATAGCAGTAACACTTTCCATTACTCTAATTTTAAGTCCTTTTAAGTCTTCTGGAGAATTTACAGGCTTGTCTTTTGTATAAAAACTTCTACTACCTGCATCGTAATAGCCCATACCTTTTATCCAATACTTGGTGCCTTCATCTAGCAATTCTTTTCCAACAGGACCATCTAAAACATTAAATAAATGCTGTTTATCTCTAAACAAAAATGGCAATCCGAAAACTTTAGTTCTTGGTGCAAAATTTTCCATCACACCAACAGATACTTTAGTCATATCTAAACTTCCTATTTGAAGTAATTCTATACATTCACGTTCTGTACCTAATTGCTGACTTGGGTATATTTCCAACTGCATTTTCCCGTCAGAAATTTTGGCTAAATCTTCACCCATTTTAACCATGGCTTTATGCACAGAATGATTAACATCTAAACTATGTGCTAACTTTATAGTGCGTGTATCGCTAATGGTATTACAGCTTGAGTAAAGCGCAAAAACCATAACATAAGTAAGTACTGTAAAAAGTCGTTTCATAGTTATTGTGTTTTTATGGTCTTAATTATATCCAATGCATTTTTAACATTGGTTTCAAGCGCTTTAAAATCGTTATTTGCGATAATTTCTTTTGAAATTAGCTTTGATCCCATACCTACGCAAGTTACACCTGCTTCAAACCAAGCTTTTAAATTTTCTTCGGTTGGTGCTACGCCTCCAGTTGGCATAATAGATGTCCATGGCTGTGGTCCTTTGATTCCTTTTACAAACTTTGGCCCATAAACATCACCAGGAAATAATTTCACAACCTCACAACCTAACTCTTCTGCTTTAGCTATTTCAGTAAGCGAGCCACATCCAGGAGACCATAATACTTTACGTCTATTACAAACAACAGCAATATCTTCTCGAAGTACAGGCGTTACAATAAAGTTAGCGCCTAATTGCATGTATAATGACGCTGAAGCAGCATCTGTAACAGATCCTACGCCTAAAATCATTCCTGGTAGTTCTGCAATAGCGTATTTATTTAGTTCACCAAAAACTTCGTGAGCAAAATCTCCTCTTGAAACAAACTCCATTAATCTTGCTCCACCATCATAACAGGCTTTTAATACCTGCTTACAAACAGCAATATCAGCATTGTAAAACAAGGGAACTAGCCCTGTTTCTTTCATAGTTTTTGCAACGTCTATTCTTGTATATTGTGCCATAATTATATGCGCTCTAATAATGTTTTAAAACTGTTTACTGAAAGTTGAATTAACTCTTGTGCAGATTGCTCTTTAGTAATTTGAACAAAGGCAATAGGCATTACAGTAAACTTATTCTTTTTTATATTGTTATTTGCTGAAAGTACAATGGCTGCATCAATACTACCATCGTTTATTTCATCTAGATATGTATCTTCTTTTGAAGTATCATCAAACGACTGAAAAAGCATAACGCGATAACCTGCCTTTGATGCCGTTTTTTGAATTTCGTATAACGTATCGCTATACCATTTATCATTTACTTGCGGCAATATTACAGCCACAATATTTGATTTGCTTTTTCTTAAAGCAATGGCATTTTTATTAGGAACATAGTTGTTTTTTAAAGCAATATCTTGAATCAGTTTTTTGGTTTCAACATTGATATCAAACCTATCGTTTAAGGCTTTTGAAACCGTAGAGGTTGAAAACCCTGTAATGTGCGATATTTGCTTTAAGGTCATCATATACTATCTTGATACTTTTCCGGTAGCGTTTCCGTTTACCATATTTTCTACTTCTTGTACAGACACTAAATTATAATCGCCAGAAATGGTATGCTTTAAGCAGCAAGCTGCCACAGCAAAATCTAATGCTTTTTGTGTATCAGACTTATATTTTAATAGTCCGTAAATTAATCCACCCATAAAAGCATCGCCACTTCCTACTCTATCAACCACAGGCGTTACTTCTTTTACTGCGGCATGATACAAGCCTTTTCCGTCAAACAAAACACCACCAATACGTTGATGAGAAGCACTCACAGAATAACGCAAAGTTGTTGCTACGGTTTTTAGGTTTGGACAGATTTCAAATATTTTTTCATACAACACAGGAAGCGAAGCTTCGTCTTGATAGTTCGGAGACACCTTATCTTTGCCTAACATAAAGTAAGCAGTATCTATATCTCCTAAAATGATATGACTGTATTTTAAAAGCTCTGGCATAACGTCTTTAGGTTGTTTACCATATTGCCAAAGTTTTGCTCTGTAGTTTAAATCACATGAAATGGTTAATCCCATTTTATGAGCTGTTTTTACAGCATCTAAACATGCCTCTGCAGCACTTTCTGAAATTGCTGGTGTAATACCGCTCCAATGAAACCAAGTTGCATCTTTAAGTATCTCTTCCCAATTAAAATCGTCTTTACTTGCGGTTGCAATAGCACTATTGGCTCTATCATAAACCACATTACTACCACGAGTTCCTGCACCTGTTTCTAGAAAATAAATACCTAAACGGTCACCTCCTAAAACAACATTATCGGAACCTACATTAAGCTTTCGCATTTCTTTAAGTGTGCAAGCTCCTATTTCGTTATCAGGAATTCGTGAAACAAATTCTGAAGAAATTCCATAGTTCGCTAAAGACACTGCTACATTAAACTCGCCACCACCATAAGAAGCCGCAAAGAATTTCGCTTGCGAAAACCTCAAATGTCTTTCGGTAGACAATCGTAACATTATTTCTCCAAATGCAACTACTTTATTCATTTTTTACTAATTTCATTATTTTAAAAAATCTTCACGCTTTGGATTAAAAACATCTACCAGCATGCCTTCTTCTAGGCAGACAACACCATGCATAACGTTTGATGGCACAAAAAAAGAATCACCTTCTTTAAGAATTTTCTTTTTGTCATCAATAGTCACTTCAAATTTACCACTAGAAATGTATGTGGTTTGTGTATGAAAATGATTGTGCATTTGACCTACACCATCTTTTTTAAACTTTACATTAACCATCATCATTGTATCATCGTAACCAACAATTTGACGGCTAATTTTATCTTCTAAAACTTCCCACTCTATCTTATCTTGCTCAAAAAAAACAGCTGCGTCAGACATGCGTTTCTAATTAAAAATTAAAATATTCTTTGGCGTTAAAATAACTGATGTCTGAAACGATTTTACCAATCCATTCCAGCTCTTCTTTTGGCAACTCACCACGTTGAATTTCGTCTCCTAAAAGATTACAAAGCAAACGTCTGAAATACTCGTGCCTTGGG
>NZ_JBLXHU010000087.1:0-5517 GCF_048259285.1 Bizionia sp.
TTTGCACAAGAGAGAACGATTTCAGGTACTGTTTCAGATGAATCTGGTCCATTACCGGGGGTTACGATTTTAAAAAAGGGTACTACACAAGGTACTGAAACAGATTTTGATGGAAATTATTCTATTCAAGCAAAAACAGGAGACATACTTGTTTTCAGTTTCGTTGGTATGAAAACTACTGAAAGAACTGTTGGTGCTTCAAATCAGGTTAATATTGTATTAGAAACTGACAACCTACTAGAAGAAGTAGTTGTTGTAGGTTATGGTACTACAACAAAAAAGGCTTATGCTGGTACAGCTGCTGTTATTGATACAGAAAATCTTGAAGCTAAATCATTTTCAAATGTATCTCAAGCTTTAGCGGGTGAGGTTGCTGGTGTAACTGTTATTAATACATCTGGTCAACCGGGTACGGTTGGTACAGTTCGTATTCGTGGATATGGTTCTCCTTTAGGGAACAGAAGTCCTTTATACGTTATTGACGGTGTTGCATTAGGTAGCCAATTTAACTTAAATTCAATTAACCCTGCTGATATCAAGAGTACTACTGTTTTAAAAGACGCAACAGCTACAGCTATTTATGGGTCAAGAGGAGCTAATGGTGTTATCTTAATTACTACTAAAACTGGAACTTCTTCTGCTGAATCATCTTACATTGAAGCTGATGTAAAAACAGGGGTTAACTTCCAGTCTATAGCTAGGTATGATGTTATTCAAAGCCCAGAAAAATATATTGGTTTAGTATGGGAAGGTTTATACAACAGAGGTGTTGGTTCAGGTCAAGCTGACCCAGTAGCGTATGCTAATGGACTATTATTGTCTGATAATGGTATTGGTGCTGGAAACAATATGTGGCATCCAGCAACTGCGGCTGACTTAATTGATCCAAGTACAAGAACTGTAAGACAAGGTGTTAACAGGTTATTTACTCCTGAAAAATATGCTGATGAAGCTTTTGGCACTGGAATCAGAACTGAAGCTAACTTAAGATTAGGTGGTGGCTCAGAGAAATCTAAATACTTCTTCTCTATGGGATATTTAGATGATGCTGGATACTCTATAAACTCTGATTATAATAGAATTACTTCTAGATTAAACTTAACTTCTGATATCAAAGACTGGTTAGAAGTGGGTGTTAATATGGGATATGCTTATTCAGAAACTAACAACAACGGACAAACAGTAGGTTCAGAAAACTTATTTGAATTCGCTGATAAAATGGCTCCAATTTACCCAGTTTTTGCTAGGTACCCTAATACTGGTGATTTAATTCCTGATCCTGTTTATGGTGGTGCTCAGTATGATTATGGTACACCAACAGGTACTACCAATGGTTTTACAAGAGCTAGACCAAATGCGAACCTATTAAACCCAATTGGATCTGCTGTCTTAGACATTAACAGAGCTGAAACTCATGCCTTAAATGGTAATGTTAGCGCTAAGTTTAAATTATCAGATGAGTTCACTTTTGAAACTAGATACGGTGGACAATATTCATTCGATAGATTTGCTTCTGCTGACAACCACGTATATGGTACTGGAGCTAATAATAATGGAAATTTATTCTTAAGAGATCGTATCAGATGGTCTCAAACATTTACACAGTTATTACGTTATGAGAAATCTTTTGGAGATCATAGTTTCGATGCTTTAGTTGCACATGAAACTTTTGAATACAGATTTGAAGAATCTGGTCAAAACAAACAAGAAGTTATTGTTCCTGGTTTATTAAACTTAGATAACTACTTAATCTCTGCTAGTCCTGCTTACGGTTATAAAAATGGTTCTGCTATAGAATCTTACTTTGGTCAGGTAAATTACAACTACTTAAATAAATATTATTTAACTGGTTCATTAAGAACTGATGGTTCTTCTCGTTTCATCAAGGATAAATGGGGTGTTTTCGGTTCTGTAGGTGCTTCTTGGGTAATTAGTGAAGAAGACTTCATGTCTAACAGTATCTTTTCTTACTTAAAAGCTAAAATTTCTTGGGGTGTTACTGGTGATCAAGATGGTGCTGATGCTACTGATGCATTTAATGTATTTGGTTCAGACGTTGCTGGTGGTAGGTTAGCGTTATTCGAAACTACACCTGGTAAAGATGACTTAACTTGGGAAACTTCAAGAATGTTACAAGGAGGTATTGAAGCTTCTTTAGGTAACTATTTAGATGCTAATTTTGATTATTATAGAAAAAACACAGATAACCTTTTCTTTAACCAAAGAGTTGGTCCTTCTGCAGGTTTTTCTTCTATCTTAGTAAATGACGGGGAATTATTAAACGAAGGTTTTGAATTTGATGTTACAGGTCACATTATTAACAAGCAAGATTTTAAATTAGATTTATCTGTTAATGGTGAAGTTTTAAACAATGAATTTGTTGCATTACCATTAGACCCAACAACTGGTAAGCAAAAAATTATTGATGAGAACTCTAGTTTAGATGGTGCCTATGCATATGCTCCAGGAAGATCTATGTTTGACTTTTATATGAGAGAATGGGCTGGTGTAGATCCTGCTGATGGTGCTCCAATGTGGTATCAATACTATGATGATAAAAATGACAACGGTGTCTTAGATGCTGGCGAAGGAGATTTTTCAACTCTTGAAAATGGAGATGCATCTTCTACAAGTTCATTATATGAATATGAAAAGTTATCTTCTAACACCAACATTAAAAGACAAGTTACTAAAACCTATGCTGATGCAACTCAGGTATACTTAAACAAGTCTTTTATTCCAGATTTAAGAGGTTCTTTTAGATTATCAGGTAAAGTTAAAAATTTTGACTTCTCTACTCAATTTACTTATAGCTTAGGTGGATACGCTTATGATGGTCAGTATGCTGAATTAATGAGTGATCGTTTTGGTGCAGCTGGAAATAACTTCCATAGAGATATTTTTAACAGATGGCAACAACCAGGAGATGTTACTGACATTCCTGCTTTAACAGATAACTTTATAACAAACAGTACATCTCAATCTTCTAGATTTATTACTAGTACGGATTATATTGCTTTAAACAATGCTAGAGTAGGTTATACAGTACCTAGTAAGTTTATGGGAGAATCTGGTATTGACAACATCAATATCTGGGTATCTGGAGATAACTTGTACTTAAATAGTGCAAGAGAAGGTTTTAACCCTAGTGTAAGAGAAAATGGTAGTTCTGCTAGAAGAATTTATGCTCCAGCAACAACTATTACTATGGGTGTAAGAGTTAAATTTTAAAAAATTTACAAAATGAAAAAAATATTAAATATAACTTTATTAGCAGCAGCTTTAAGCATCTCTTTTAGTTGTAGCGATGAATTATTACAAAACAATGGAGTTTCTGGTGAATCACAACCTACTGATGAATTCACAAACGCTCAATTAGAGCAAGGGGCTTTAACAAACGAAGAAATACCAGCAGCTTTCATTACAGGTATATATGCCCAAATGTTTCAAACTGGTACAGGAGGTACTAACTTAAATCATGATGATTTTGGTCAAAAAGGTTATGATATTTACGGTGACATGCTTTGTGGTGACATGGCTTTAAGTGTAAGTACCTATGGTTGGTATCGTTCAGACATCACTGAATTTCAAGCTCCTTTAGACTTCACTAGAGGTAGAAACAGGATGGTGTGGAGATATTACTACAGACTTGTTAGATCTGCTAATAACGTAATTCAAACTTTAGGTGGTAATGATTTTACTCCTGAAACTGATTTTAACAAGCATGCAATGGGGCAAGCTTTAGTAATGAGAGCACACTCTTATTTCTACTTGACTCAATATTTCCAAAAAGAATATAACGCAACAGAAGAAATTTTACCTTTATATCTTGAACCTATTGGATCTAACCTTCCTAAATCAACAGCTGCTGAAATATATGCACAAATGGAAAAAGATTTAACAGATGCTATCACTTTACTAAACGGGTTTAATAGATCTGATAAAGTTCAAGTTAACCAAGATGTTGCTAGAATGATGTTAGCTTATGTTCTTGGTGCTAAAGGAGGTAGAGATACAGATGTAGCTACTTTAACTCAACAGGTTATTAACTCTGGAAACTACACAATGTTAGCTTCAGGTGAAGTTACTAACGGTTTTAGTGACTATAGCTCTCCAAGTTGGATGTGGGGTGTAGATCTTACAGAAACAAATGAACTAGATTTAGTATCATGGTGGGGTCAAATTGATGCTTTCTCATATAGTTATGCTTGGGCAGGAGATTATAAAGCTATTGATTCTGACTTATATGCTGCTATCCCTAATGATGATACAAGAAAAGGTCAATTCTACAATGTTTCAACTAGTGGAAGATACTTACAGCCTTTGTTTAAGTTTTTTGCTTCAAGTGAAATTGGTGGTACATCAAGAACTGTAACTGCTGACTACGTATACATGCGTATTGAAGAAGCTTACTTATTAAATGCTGAAGCTAATGCTAAGAGTGGTAATGAAGGTGCAGCAAGAACATCTTTAAAGGCTTTAGTAGAAAGGAGAGTTCCTGATGCTTCTTATGTTGATGCGTTGAGTGGTCAAGCTTTGTTAGATGAGATTTACTTACAAACTCGTATAGAATTATGGGGTGAAGGTAAAAGCTTCTTAGCAATGAAACGCTTTAAAGCTACAACTTCAAGAGGTGATAACCATCTTTCTTTCGTAGGTGAAGCTATACCATACAATGATGAGAGAATGCAGTTTGAGATTCCTTTAGATGAGATTCAAAACAATCCATTTATCTCAAATCAAAACCAATAAACAACTTTTTTTAAAAGCCACTAATCCTAACAAGGTTAGTGGTTTTTTTTTTACCAATAACTATAAAACTCAATAATTATGAAAAACGTAAAATTATTATTTCTAGCTATTGCTGCTAGTTTTTCTTTAACTAGTTGTGAAGACGAAGTTGAACCTTTAAATACAAATTATATCACATTTAGTAAACCCTCTTACTCTACTGGTATAGAAGTTGGTTCTACTGTTACTTATGATCTTACAATTTATACAGCTAACATTACAAATTCTGATAGAACTTTTACTGTTTCTGTAGATATGGACGCTACCAATGCTGATGCAGCTTCTTATGCTGTTCCTAACTCAGTAATAATTCCTGCAAATCAAAATGAAGGTACATTATCTGTTCAATTATCTGATGTAAACCTTGGTATTGGAGTTAATAAGTTAGTTTTAAACTTTGGTACTGAATCTGGACTTTCTAATGGTGGATCAACAACCATTAACTATATACAAAACTGTACTGAAGTATCTGGAACATTAGATATTGTTTTTGATGGGTATGGAAATGAAACTAGTTGGGAAATTTTAGATTCTTTAGGAGGGGTTGTTGCCTCTGCTGACTTAGGAACATATAGTGAGGGACAAGCTTCAGCATCTATACCTGTAACATTATGTGCTGGAAGATCTTTTACTTTTGTAATTAATGATGACTATGGTGATGGTTTAAGCTACCCCGCTAACGGTACTTATACCCTTACGATTGGAGGAGTTGTTAAAGCTTCAGGA
>NZ_JBLXHU010000088.1:0-5448 GCF_048259285.1 Bizionia sp.
CTTAAAAAGTATATAATTAGATAACTTTTACGTTTATCGCGTTTAATCCTTTTTTACCTTCTGTTAAATCGAATTCAACTTGGTCGCCTTCTCTTACTTCGTCGATTAAGCCAGAAATGTGCACGAAATGCTCTTTGTTGTTTCCTTCTTCTGTGATGAATCCAAATCCTTTAGAGTCATTAAAAAATTTTACTGTACCAGTACTCATAATAATAATTTATTTAATTAAGTGGCAAAGGTAGCTTAATAAATTGGTATCCAAAGCCTTTTTGCTGAATATTTTCAATTAATGCCTTTAGGTGCTTTTTAAGTTATACATGTGGTGGGTGAAATTTCAATTTATTGTATATAATATATTGATATATTTTGTATATTGAACCCTTATTAATCATGAAAAAAAATTACTTATTATGAAAAAATACATTTCACTATTTAGTTTTATTGCATTGTTTTTTGTGGGGATGCAATTCTCTGCTGCTCAATCATCTGACAGGCAGCAAAGTGCTGAGGCTATTGCAAAACAGAAAACACACGATTTACACCAGTTAGTAACGTTAACAGGAGATCAACAAGGCGATGTTTTTAAGGTTTTAGTTGATGCGGAACAAAATATGGGAGAGCTTCGTAAGCGAGAAATATCTGATAAATTTAGACAGGAAGGTATGAAAACTCTTGATATGAGAGTAGAGGAAGGGCTAAAAAGAATTTTGACGCCAAGCCAATTTAAATTATACCAAAACTCTTTAGAAAGCAAAAAGTAAAAGCAATAACTATATTAAAAAAAAAGCGACTGTAAAGTCGCTTTTTTTTTATACCATTATTTTTTGACTTGTGGCGGATATACAGCCATGATTTTGGATACAAACTCATTAATGCGTTCTTCCTTTTGTTCCATTTTGGAACCATTTAAATAGCCAACGCCTTGGCCTTGCCACACAAGTTCTTTCTTTTTAGCATCAATTAAGTCTATATATAAAGACCCTTCTGTGGAAGTTGAAACGTTATTGTAATTCCCGTAGTAATAAGGATTCCATCCCCAACCCGCACCATAACCAGCATAATAGTTGTTATAGATATCTATTTTTTCACGAGATGAGGCTATAATACTAACAAGCAAATCAGGGTTCTCTGATTTCGTAAATCCTTTTGCTACTAATTCGTTTTCAATAGCACGTAGTATTCGGCGTTTATCTAAGTCATTAATTTCAGCTTTATCAATTCCAGGTTTATAGAATGCAAACGTTTTATACGAGTCAAAATTCACCTGCTTGTCGTAATCTGCAACTACTTGTACAGAACTACAAGATGTTACTGTAGCCATAATTATCATGGCCAAAATGGATGTAATGATTGTTTTTTTCATGGTGTAAGTTTTAAGGTTAAATTGCGTTAAATAATTTATCATTAACCAAATTTGGTAGCGTAACCTTTAAATTTGGTTCGGCTTTCATGGCGCGTTTAATAGCAAAAATGGCTTCATCATTTCTTGCCCAACTCCTTCTAGAAATACCATTGTTTACATCCCAGAATAACATTGATTTTAAACGTCTTTCAGCATCATTACTACCATCAAGAACCATACCAAACCCACCATTTATAACTTCGCCCCAACCAACGCCACCACCATTATGAATACTTACCCAAGTGGCACCACGGAAGCTATCACCAATTACATTTTGAATGGCCATATCAGCTGTGTAGCGCGATCCGTCGTAAATATTACTAGTTTCTCGGTAAGGTGAATCTGTTCCGGATACATCGTGATGATCGCGACCAAGAATAATTTGGCCAATCTCACCTTTTGCAATGGCATTATTAAAGGCTTTTGCAATTTTCATTCGCCCTTCGGCATCGGCATATAGTATTCTAGCCTGTGAGCCGACTACTAATTTATTTTCTTGTGCACCTTTTATCCATTGAATATTATCCGCCATTTGTTGCTGAATTTCTTCAGGTGAGTTTCTCTTGATCTCCTCTAAAACTTGACAAGCTATAGCATCTGTTTTTGCTAAATCTTCGGGTTTTCCTGAAGCACATACCCAGCGGAATGGGCCAAAACCGTAATCAAAGCACATGGGGCCCATAATATCTTGTACGTAACTTGGATATTTAAACTCGCGCCCATGAGTTGTTTTTTTTGCCATAACATCTGCTCCAGCCCGAGAGGCTTCTAATAAAAATGCATTTCCGTAATCAAAGAAATACGTGCCTTTTGCTGTGTGTTTATTAATAGCTTTGGCATGACGTCGGAGGGTTTCTTGAACTTTTTCTTTAAATAAATTAGGGTTGTTAGCCATCAGGATGTTTGACTCCTCAAAACTCAAGCCTACTGGGTAGTAGCCGCCAGCCCAAGGGTTGTGTAATGATGTTTGATCACTACCCAAATCAATGGTAATATTGGCTTCATCAAATTTTTCCCAGACATCTACTACGTTTCCTAAATAGGCAATAGAAATCGTTTCTTTATACTGTTTTGCTTGTTCAACTCGTGATACCAATTGGTCTAAATCCGTTATCTTTTCATCAATCCAACCTTGATCTAAACGCACTTGCGTTATTTTAGGATTCACTTCTGCACATACTGTAATACAACCAGCAATATTTCCAGCTTTTGGTTGGGCGCCACTCATGCCACCTAAACCAGATGTTACAAATAGATTTCCTTTTGGTGATTTTTTTATTTTTCTGAAACCATTTAAAACTGTTATGGTTGTTCCATGCACAATGCCTTGTGGGCCAATATACATATAGCTTCCAGCAGTCATTTGGCCATATTGGGTTACACCAAGTGCATTGTATTTTTCCCAATCATCGGGTTTAGAATAATTAGGAATCATCATGCCATTGGTAGCCACAACACGTGGTGCATCTTTATGAGAGGGAAATAAACCCATAGGGTGACCAGAATACATAACCAATGTTTGTTCTTCAGTCATTTCCGCAAGGTACTTCATGGTTAATAAATATTGTGCCCAATTGGAAAAAACACCACCATTTCCACCGTAGGTAATTAGTTCATGTGGATGTTGCGCCACCGCGTAATCCAAATTGTTCTGAATCATGAGCATAATAGCAGCAGCTTGCTTTGTTTTTGCTGGATATTCGTCCATAGGACGTGCATACATTTTATAATCTGGACGCAGGCGATACATGTAAATTCTACCGTAGGTTTCTAATTCGTTTTTAAACTCCGGCAATAAAGTTTCATGATGTTTGGGATCAAAATAACGCAATGCATTACGTAATGCTAATATTTTTTCCTCATCAGATAAGATATTTTTGCGTTTTGGTGCGTGATTTATATCCGAATCATATGGTTTTGATTCGGGTAATGAATTTGGAATGCCTTGTAATATGTGTTCTTGAAATGTCATAAATTCAGTATTCAGTTTTTCTTATTATAGCCATAAGGGCAATGTCTGCAGCCGCTTTCACAACAATATCCACGTTTTAAGTGATACTGCTCTGTAAAACAGCGATAACCTTCAGGTGTCCAGTAGAAATCACCTTCTTCAATCGGTATGATTTTCTTCATTTTACAAATATAATGTAAATTGGACTGATTTTTGAATCTTGTTTATTATGATTGTCGTTTCAAAATATATTATCCCTAAACGTTATTTAGGGCTTACTATTTGGCCTTTTATTTTTTTGAAGAATAGACTTTTGAAAGAAGATGTGGTTTTGATAAATCATGAACGGATCCATATCAGACAACAAATTGAATTGTTAGTTCTTCCTTTTTTTATTTTGTATGTTTTGGAGTTTGTAATTCGTTTGTTTCAATATAGATCTTGGCATCTTGCTTATAGAAATATTTCTTTTGAGCGAGAAGCTTATATAAATGAAAACGACCTTAATTATTTAAAATCAAGGCCGTTTTGGAGTTTTACTACTTATTATTAAAAATCACCGTTTCAAAATCACCTTCTCAATACGTGTCATGTTATTAGTTGTGGTAGCTTTAACAATGTAAGTGCCCTCAGAAAAACTATTGTTATCTAGAATAATTTCAGTGGTATTAATGTTTAACTTTTTAACTAACTCACGTCCTAGCATATCGTAGACGTATACGGATTTAATTGTGTTGTGTTTTGAAGACACCTTAATGTAGTTGCTGTTCGGGGCCGTAATGGTTATTCCCGAATTAGCATTAAATTCTTCAACGGACAACGAATTGTCTGTGTAACGTAAAATAAAGCGATCATTAAATACTCCGGCTTCTGTATTAAAACTATATGGCGAAATACGGACATTATGGATTATATTGGTGTAAGTGTCTTCTATAAGTATAAATTGGTTTGTGTCTTGAAATAAGCCATCAATTGTATTTAAAGCAATACTATAATTTCCACTTGAAGCTATCTCCACACCTAAAGGCACTAGGTCTGCATCATCAAAAGGAAGGGTTCGTCCTTGAATAGCCATTTCTTCTGTGTTTATTAATGAATAAAACCGGTTACTTGTTTCGCTTAATTCAAACCCGTCAAATAGCCTGTCGAAATCATTCGTCGCATTCTGGATATAACCCACTAAAATAGAATTTGCCGTGTTGTTTGGCGCAATTAAATCCAGCCAAATACGGTGTTTTTCATTTGCATTACGATTTGTATTTTCCTGGGTTCTGAAGAATTCATTATTATCAAAAGGAGCAAACCCAGAATCGAAACGCATAATGTTATTAAAAACCACATTTGAAGGTGATGTTGCGTTGTGATCCATAAGAACAAAGAATGCTTGCCCAGCGCCAATGTTACCATTAAATCCAAATGGGTTCGAGCCTGTACTGTTATAACCTATATAATCATTAGGATTATAATTGTAGACAAAATCACTGTAAAACGGATCAGTAGCTGAACTAGGTGCGGTTTGATGGCGCCATAAATAAACGGTTCCAAAAATTGCAGGTGTATTTGGATCTGGAGTTCCATCTAAAATACCGGCATTTTCGGTAATAAACGCATCAGCAGAAATAGCGGATGGATATGGATTTCCTATTAGGTTCCAATTATCATCTAATTCCGTAGCCATGGTGTTACCGGCACCCACATAATCTGCACCCGCATAATTTCCGTGTGTAATAGGAATTTGATATGCGCCATTTCTAGGAACACCTGTAAACTCTACGGTATTGGCAGCAGGTGCTGTTTCTGGATTTGTACCAGCCACACCACGTATAATATATCCTTTTCCTGGCTGCATAACTTCAGTTGTTGCTTGCCAATTTCCGTAATTTCCTGCTCCATTACCAGTAATTGTTGGAATCCAATTATAAATTAAATTAGAGCCAGGCGAAACATTTGCTACTCCAAAATTATTTACAGGCGATGACCAGTATACGTAATCTTGTGGATTCAAGCTTGTTACGGTTCGTTGCATTTGGATATCTCCAGAATTGGTAATACCTGTATTGGTTATTTGAATTAGGTTAGATCCGTTTCTTAAAAT
>NZ_JBLXHU010000089.1:0-5396 GCF_048259285.1 Bizionia sp.
ACACATAATCTTCACTTGGCTCTACCGATGTTGCGCCTTGCGTTCCTGGTACTTTAGACCAATACAAGCCTTTATGCTCTAAAATTACAACTGGATTTGGATCATAATAAGCCGCCTTCATCAAACCTTTTAAGTCGGCACCATTACTTGGATAGGCTATTTTAATACCACGAATATTTGTAATTACACTTTCAACAGAAGATGAATGATAAGGGCCGCCACTGCCATAAGCTCCAATTGGCACACGTAAAATCATACTTACAGGCCATTTTCCGTTACTCAAATAGCAACTTCTACTAACTTCTGTAAATAACTGGTTTAGGCCAGGCCAAATATAATCGGCAAATTGAACCTCTACAATTGGTTTTAAACCAACAGCGCTCATTCCTACAGTAGAGCCAACAATAAAGGCTTCTTGAATGGCTGTATTAAATACGCGGTCATCACCAAATTTTTGAGCAAGCGTTGCTGCTTCTCTAAAAACTCCACCTAACCTACCACCAACATCTTGACCATAAAGCAGGCATTCCTTATGTTTTTTCATTAATTCTTCAACGGCAAACAAGGCACAATCTACCATGACCACTTTATCTGCACCTTTTGGTGAACGTTCTCCTACTTCTTCAGTAATGGGTGTTGGAGCAAAATCATTTGTAAACAAATCTTCAGGTTTTGGTTCTTCTGCCAGAAGCGCTTTTTCAAAATCGGATTGTACGGTTGCTTTAACAGTATCCTCAATAGCTTGGATATCCGCTTCAGAAAAACCACCATCTAACATTTGTTGTTTTAAAACAGGATACGGATCACGCGATTTGGCTTCTTCCAAATCATCCCGATACCACTCCATTCTAACACCTGACGTGTGGTGATTTAACAATGGTACTTTGGCATGCACTAAAAATGGTCGACGCTCCGCTCGCATGGTTTTAATAACGGTTTCCAAGGCTTCATAACTTTCCGTAAAATCAGCACCATCAATAGTAATGGCTTCTAAGCCGTGAAATCCTTTGGCATATTCAAACGCATTTTGTGCTCTTGTTTCGGCCGCATTCGCAGAAATATCCCATCCATTATCTTGGACTAAAAACAAAATGGGTATTTGTTTTAAGCCTGCCATTTGGAAAGCTTCGGCAATTTCACCTTCTGTAACAGATGCATCACCTAATGAACAAACGGTTATTGGATTTTTTTGAGATGCCTCACTAGCCTTCTGAAGAACATTAGCATTTGTTAACCCTTGTTGCTCTATATATTTCATACCCATTGCAACACCTGTTGCTGGAATAGCTTGCATACCAGTTGCGGAAGATTGATGTGGGACTTTAGGTTTATCAGCATCCTTTAAACTCGGGTGGGCATAATAGGTTCGACCTCCAGAAAACGGATCATCTTTTTTAGCTAGTAATTGCAACATTAAATCATAAGGTTTCAGACCAAAAGACAAAAGCATGGCATCATCCCTATAGTATGGGAATGCATAATCTTGCGGCAATAACTGCATGCCTATTGCGGTTTGAATGGCCTCATGTCCTCGGGAGGTTGCATGCACATATTTTGATACTTGCTTGAAATTAGCTTCATACAGTTCTGCCATGGCTTTGGCTGTACATAAATTTATGAATCCTTTTTTTAATATGTCTTTGTCTAAAATACTCATATTTAACTTTTTTTTGGGCGTTACCCGAAAGGGTCGGGCTTTTCGCTATATCTTTTTTGCGAAAAACAAAAAAGGATGCCGCTTCAATCCCTAACGCGAAATATTACTAAACACCTCAACATTTTTTAAAACGTTTAAGATCTTTTTAATTATTAAATTTTTCTATCCACATCAAATTGCTCAAAATAATCGGCAACACGACGCACAAAACTACCGCCTAAAAAGCCATCAACCACACGATGGTCAAATGACAATGATAAATACATCATACTACGAATAGCAATTTCATCACCTTTTTCTGTTTCCATGACTTCAGCGCGTTTTTTAATAATTCCTAATGCTAAAATAGCAACTTCAGGTTGGTTTATAATTGGGGTTCCCATAACACTACCAAAAGTTCCAACGTTGGAAATAGTAAACGTACTTCCTTTTATATCATCACCGCCTAATTTATTTTCTCTAGCTTTAATAGCTAATTCATTTACGTTTTCCGCAATAGTTTTTAAATCTTTAGAATCCGCATTTTTTACGACAGGAACAATTAAATTCCCACTCGGCAAGGCCGTTGCCATTCCGATATTAATATTTTCTTTGACAATAATGTTATTGCCATCTACAGAAGCATTGATATTTGGATAATCCTTAACAGCTTTAGCAACCGCTTCCACAAACAAAGGTGTGAATGTTAAGCGCTCACCATATTTTTCCTGAAAGGCTTTTTTATTCGCATTTCGCCAGTTAACCATATTCGTCATATCAGCCTCTACATAAGCGGTAACGTGTGGTGCGGTATGCTTTGAATACACCATATGATCAGCTATCATTTGGCGCATTCTGTCCATTTCAATGACTTTCCCTTTGCCTTTATCAAAGGTCAATTGGGGAATTCTATAAGCCGTAGGATCTTGTGCTACGGCTTGCGAAAATTGATACGGACGACCGTCTTCTATATAATTAAACACATCACTTTTGCGCAATCTGCCTTGATGACCGGTTGCAGGAATTCTGGCTAGTTCCTCAAAACTAATATGTTGTTCTTTAGCTATTTTAATAACTAAAGGGGAAAAAAATGTATTTGCGTTTGTATTTGAAAATGCTGCTGGAGCTAAAACCGATGGAATTGGTTTTGGTTTATTATCTTTTTTCTGCTTTTGAGCGTCTTGGCTAGCGCTCTGACTGACAGAATCGGCTTTTGGTTTTACATTTCGTTCTTCTGAAACCTCTAAAATGGCAATAACCGCTCCTACCGGAACAACATCTTTGGCTTGAAACAGCGTTTCTACCAAAGTTCCAGATGCAGGTGCTGGCACCTCATTGTCCACTTTATCTGTGGCGACTTCTAGAATAATATCGCCTACTTCAAAGGTGTCGCCAATGTTTATTAACCAGTTGATGATGGTTCCTTCTGTTATACTTTCGCCCATTTTGGGCATTTTTAAATCAAACTTGGACATTATTTGTTCTAATTTTAATTTATTCAACCAGCGTTAGCGATTGAACGGTTTGTTTGAGCTCTCGCGACCTTTTTGTCGTGAAGCGAGTAGTGAAAGCGCGACCCTTGTGGTAACGCCCAATTATTTCTTCATAAAATCGCGTAGTGTTTTATACACATCTTCTTGAACTTTCATGTTTTCAGGTACTTCGCGAAGTGCCTCTACCTCTTCTAAACTTTCATGACAGTCGGCTGGTAATTGTTGATACAATTGAGTGCCTTTAGTTTTCCAAGCAATCATGTCATCTGATACGGCTTTAATCACTTTTGCTGGATTTCCAACCACTAAACTCCGGTTTGGAATTTTAGTTTCCGCTCTAACGAATGCCATAGCTCCTACGATACTTTCATCTCCAATTTCGGCATCGTCCATAATAACAGCATTCATACCTATTAAGCAATTACGCCCCAAATTAGCACCATGAATGATGGCACCGTGCCCCACATGAGCACTTTCTTTTAAGGTGATGGATTTACCTGGAAACATATGAACAGTACAGTTTTCTTGAACATTTACGCCATCTTCCAAAATAATTTGTCCCCAATCACCACGAATGGCAGCGCCAGGTCCAATGTAACAGTTTTTTCCAATAATAACATTTCCAGTTACAGCAGCTAGTGGGTGCACGAAACTGGATTCGTGAACCACTGGTGTATAACCTTTGAATGAATAAATCATACTTTTTTTATTATGTCATTACGAGGACAAAGGACGTGGCAATCTCTTTATGAGATTCATCGCTTTGCTCTGAATGACAATTTATTTATATGTTTTTAATTTTTCTTTAGTAAATTCTGAAAGCACTAAACGCCCACTGGTTGCTGCGCGCTCTGCTAAAAGGTCGTCCCAATTATCGGTACCACTCCAGAATACTTTTTTCATTTCTACCATGGCTTCTGGATTGTAGGTACACAAATGTTCGGCTGTTGTTTTTACAGCATTGTTTAAAGCTTCCGTACTTTCATAAACTTGCGTAAATAAGCCCTTTTGTTGCGCCCATTCTGCTGGATAAAACGAATTGGCATCAATAGCTATTTGCGACATCGCGCTTAATCCAATTTTACGTTCAATTGCAGGTCCTACAACAAAGGGCCCGATACCAATATTTAATTCACTCAACTTAATAGCCGCAAATTTTGTTGCCATACAATAATCGGTTGCCGCTGCTAATCCTACACCACCTCCTACTGTTTTTCCTTGAATTCGACCAATTATGAATTTTGGACATTTACGCATGGCGTTTATAACATTGGCAAATCCTGAAAAGAAAACTTTTCCTGTGGCTGCATCATCAATATTAATAAGCTCTTCAAAGCTGGCGCCAGCACAAAAAGTTCTATCGCCGCCACTTTTAAGAACAATGACTTTTATGTTATTGTTTTTACCAGCGTCTGTGATTGTTTGGGCTAATTCTGCCAATACATTACCTGGTAAGGAATTGTGAGCTGGATGAAAAAACTCTATGTAGGCTACTTCGTTTACTATGTTTTGTTTTACGTATGGTTTCATTGTTTTTAACTTGTCAATGCGTACTTGTTACGCATTCGTATTAATACTTTTCTTTATTATATTTGCTTAAATCCCAATCCGAACTCAAATCAATCCAGTTTGGATTCATTTCGGTAATGATATTAATTTTCCATTCTCTTTTCCACTTTTTGATTGTCTTTTCACGTCTAATAGCAATTCTTACATCTGCATGTTCTTCAAAATAAACTAATTTTTTAATGTTGTAATGTCCAACATGTGTTCCATGTGTTGCCAGTCTATGTTCACTCATGCGTCTTCTAATACTATTTGTTACACCTACATAAAAGATGTGGTTTCTTTCATGAGTTAGAATGTATGTATAATATTTTTTTGACATTTTCGCTTAAAACTGATTGGTTAAAATCCTCTTCGCACATACTCCAAGCGACTGCGCAACAAGTGCGCATTGACATTATAATAAAGCAAATTGTTCAAAGTGATGATTCAAATGTTTTCGTTCTAATAAATACGATTCATATCTATTCAATTCTCCAAACACTAAATTCTTTAATTTGGCTTCTGGGTTTTCTTCATAATATGCCAAATACTTTTTGCGTTGTTCCTTAAATTGTTGGATTGCCGTTTCTAAATCTGGATATTTTAAAGGCTCTAATATATCTTTTTCCAAAAGGGGGAAATTTGTTCCTTTAGGAAACTTCTCATAATTATAAAGACTAGCATGTACCTTTTCTAGAATTTTTTCTGGCGTTGCAATA
>NZ_JBLXHU010000090.1:0-5384 GCF_048259285.1 Bizionia sp.
AAATGTAACTTTAAATAATGGCAAACAGTATTATGAGAAAATCATAAAAAACTAATGCTTTAAAACGATAAACAAATATTCTAAATAAAAAGCTGCGCGTACAATGTGCAGCTTTTTTTATAAAGTACATATTTTGATTCTATGGATATGTATTTAATATGTGCTTTTTGTAATCCGTGAGAATCGCGTATTTAAAAAAACCTAATGGATTATCCAGAATATGGAAAATTTGAGAATATATAATTTATCACATAACATGAATAGCAATTTAAACTATTGATGACTTGTTATTACAAAACACATCTTCATAAAACGTTGATTGTTATCCTTATGGAAATTATAGCTTTCACAGTTTGCTTTTACATAATATAGATGCTAATATATCTCTAAAGACATTATATCTGATATTAATCTAAAATAACACAGCTATACGCATATTCTAATATTATAATAATTGTACTATAATTAATATTATGTAAAATAGAATATTTTGAAAGTAAAAAAGGTAAGCTAACAATTCATGCTAACCTACCTTATATTATGGTTTGTATAAATAACGTTTGTTATAAAACGAATTAGTTGATAACGTTTCCGTAAATATCTAATTCTACTACAGGCTTACCAAGTTTCTTAACGTCGTTAAACTGTGTAGCTTTATCACCAACAACCACGTAAATCATATCAGGTTCATTTAGATATGTATTAATCATAGTCTTATAATCATCTAAAGTCATAGCAACAAGTTCTTGCTGATCTGTTTCAATAAAATTATGCGGTTTGTTGTATTTACTTATTTGTTGTAAGATGCTCAATTTAGCACCCAAACTTTCATAAGCACGTGTATTACTCTTAAGCAGTTTGTTTTTAGTAAGTGTTACATCATCATCTGTAAAGTTTGCCGCATAATCTTGCAACATGCTTTCTATAATTTCTAACGATTTTAGTGTGGCATTAGCTCTTACACTGGTTCTTACCGTATATGGCGCAACTTCCAAACTATTAGAAACACTAGAATATGCGCCATAAGTATAGCCTTTTTCTATACGTAATGTTTGAAACAATCTACCACTAGAACCACCACCAATAATCTCATTAGCAAAGTCTAGATTGTTGGCATCTGGATTTGTGGCACTTAACGCCAATTTACCAATATACAACACCGATTGTTTAGCATCAGGAACATCAATAAAATACAAGGTATTAGCTACTGGTGTTTCAGGTAAGCTATTCTCTGGCAGAGATATAGCCTCTCCTTGCCAATCGTTTAAGGTCTCTAATGCCGCTGCTGCCGTGCTCTGCTGAATGTCTCCAACAATGTGGCACGATGCATTTTGAGGTGTTAGGTATTTGTAGTACGCTTTTAAATCGGCCATGGTGATGGCATCAGCCGTTTGTAATGTTCCGGAGCTAGGTATTGAAAATATATGGTTATCACCATAAAGTAATTTATAGTATGCCATACTTGCAATACTGTTAGGGTTTGCCTCTCGCCCTTTTAAACTAGTTTGTAAAGACTGTTTAAGTCGGTCGAATTCTTTCGCGTCCCAACGTGGTTGTAAAAGGATCTCTTTAACAAGCGCCATAGTCTCATCAAACTTTTTAGATAAGCAGGCTCCTGTAATATGGATATCTTCACCAGCGCTATACATATTTATTCTGGCACCAAGTAAACCGATAGCTTCCTCTAGTTCGGCAGGTGTTTTAGTGGCCGTACCCTCAAGCATTAAATCGGTTAAAAGATTAGCTACACCAGGTTTATCTTTAGTATCTAAAAGGTGTCCACCAGGAATGGTTATATCAAACTGTACCAGAGGCACTTCATTATTTTCGATACCGTAGATATCCAAACCATTATCTAAAGCGCTTGTCCATATTTCAGGTGACTTAAATAATGGAAGTTCTCCAAAAGGCGGTTCACTTCTATCGTGTTTGCTAGGTGTTTTTTCATACTCGGCCTCTTCACCTTGGCTTACTTCTTCATTAGCTACGTTTTGTTTAACATCTTCAATCCAAACAGTTGCCTCTTGCGCATCAGTAACAGCTAAATCTAGTTGTCCTTTAGGCACCACGCTAGTCATTACAAAAGGTTTTCCTTTTACATATTGATTATAAACACGCATCACATCGCTAGCTGTCACGGCATTAGTAAGTTTAGCCGTTTTTGTGATGTAACTAGGATCGCCTGCAAACTCATTATCTTGAACTAATTGAAAGGCTTTGTTTAAAACCGTGCTCACGCCCTGATAAAGTCCCGTTTCTAACTCGGCTTTGATACGTTTTAAATCACGATCGCTAACACCATCATTTTCAAAACGTTTAAGTCCTGCGTCTATGGCATGCTTTACAGAATCTAGATCAACGCCAGCGTTTGCTCTTACTCTAAATATAAACTCGCCAGCAAGTTCACTACTACTTTGATAAGCACTTACATCTGGTGCTAGTTTTTGTTCTTCGACTAACACATTATATAATGGTGCTTTTTTGCTACCACTTAAAAGTTGCCCTAGTATTTGTAACGCATATGTGTCTTTATGATACTCCTCAACCGTAGGAATCACCATACGAAGTTCAGGAAGTTTTGCGAAGTTATCCTCAAAGTAAAGCGATTTAGATTGTACTAGAGTAACCGGCATAGGATTAAGCGGCTCTACCTCTGGCCCACTTGTAATTTCGCCAAACCATTTTTTTACTAGTTCTTTTGTTTCCTCAATATTGATATCACCCGCAATAACTAATGATGCATTAGCAGCACCATAGTATTTGGTATAAAACTCTTTTACATCATCAATGGTAGCAGCTTGTAAGTCAGGTAAAGCACCAATAACTGTCCAGCTATATGGATGTCCTTCAGGATAAAGGTTTTTTCTAATAATCTCATCAGTATAACCATAAGGTGCATTATCTACACGTTGACGCTTTTCATTTTTTACTACTTGTTTTTCACGCTCTAAAGCAGCCTCTGTAACTGTATTGATCATATAGCCAAAGCGATCAGAATCAATCCAAAGTATTTTTTCAAAGGCATCTTTAGGAACCACCTCGTAGTATACCGTACCATCGCTCCAGGTACCACCGTTACGGCTTCCGCCCCACTCTGGTATCATTTTTCTGTTGGCACCAACAGGAACATTTTCAGAATCGTTAAAGCTCATATGCTCAAAAAAATGAGCAAATCCGGTTTTGCCTGGTTTTTCTCTGTTAGACCCTACATGCATCATGGTGGCTACAGCCACAATAGGATCACTATGATCTTCATGAAGAATGACTTCAAGGCCATTATTGAGTGTGAATTTTTCGTATGAAATTGCGAATTCAGGATCTACGCGTTCTATAGCAGAACTTTCTTGTTTATCGACACATGAAGCAAGAAATAGTGTCAAAACAGGTAAACATTTTAGTAGTTTCATTGTTTTTTGATTGGTTAATAGCTATAAATATACGTAATAGCCAAAAATGATGTTTTAATGTTTCGTTAAAATTTAATAGCTACTATTCAATGTTTTTATTACATTTAACAACCTAACTATCATCATTATGAAAAAAACTACACTAACTATTATTCTTACAATCTTTTCATTACTCCCAACATTTTCTCAACACTCTGTAGCCAGAGATTGGAATGAGGCTTTATTGAGCGCTATACGCGTAGATTTTGCCAGGCCAACAGTACATGCTAGAAACTTGTTTCATACATCCGTAATAATGTATGACTCTTGGGCTTTGTTTGACGGTCAAGCAGAAACGGTATTTTTAGGAAAAGATTTTGGTTCATACCATTGTAACTTTACTGGTATAGAAAGTCCGTCTGATGTAGCATCAGCAAGACACGAAATGATGAGTTATGCAATGTTTAGATTATTAAATCACAGATTTGCAAACTCACCTGGAGCAGGACAAACATTACAAGCTTTTAATGATTTGTTTAGTTCGTATGGCTATGATGCGTCATTTACATCATTAGATTATAGTTCAGGTTCTTACGCAGCACTTGGTAACTATTTAGCTAATGAAATGATTGCGTTTGGTCTACAAGACGGCTCAAATGAAGCCAATGGCTATAGTAATCAACACTATTCGCCAGTGAATGACCCTTTAATATTAGACATTTATACCGACACCAATGATATTAACCCAAATAGATGGCAACCACTAGCTTTTGATGTTTATATAGACCAAAGTGGTAACGTATACCCTTTGAATACGCCAGGCTTTTTAAGTCCTGAATGGGGTGAAGTAACGCCGTTTAGTTTTACAGATGCTGATTTGCAAGTACTGAATGCTAATAGTGGTTTTGATTGCTACATTTATCATGACCCAACTGCACCGCCACATATTCAAAACTCTAATGAAAATGGTTTTGATGATCCTTATAAATGGACATTTGCACTGGTAGCATCATGGTCATCACATTTAGACCCTAATGATCCAACTACTATAGATGCCTCTCCTAATAGCATTGGTAATGTTGCTTTTGAAGATTTTCCGACCTCCTATGAAGATTATACTACGTTTTATGATTTTATGGAAGGTGGCGATCCAGGTACAGGATATGATACAAATCCAACAACAGGATTACCTTATGAACCACAAATAATAAAACGTGCAGATTATGCGCGTGTTTTAGCAGAGTTTTGGGCTGATGGACCAGATTCTGAAACACCACCAGGACATTGGTTTACAATTATGAATTATGTAAGTGATCACCCAATGTTAGAAAAGCGTTTTAAAGGCGAAGGTCCTATTTTAAGTGATTTAGAATGGGATGTGAAATGCTATTTAGCTTTAGGAGGCGCCATGCATGATTCGGCTGTAGCTACTTGGGGTGTAAAAGGATATTATGATTACATAAGACCGATTTCTGCTATAAGATACATGGCTGGAAAAGGACAAAGTAGTGATATGTCATTACCAAGTTATGATCCTCATGGATTACCATTAATACCAAATAGAATAGCACTGATAGAAGCTGGAGATCCGCTTGCTGGCACCAATAATGAAAACGTTGGTAAAATTAAGATTTATGCTTGGAAAGGACCAGACTATATAAGTGACCCAGATACAGATGTGGCTGGTGTTGATTGGATATTAGGTTCGCATTGGTGGCCTTACCAACGCCCAACATTTGTAACGCCACCTTTTGCAGGTTATGTTTCTGGACACTCTACATTTTCTAGAGCAGCAGCTGAAGTATTAACCTTATTAACAGGAGATCCGTTTTTTCCTGGAGGTATGGGAACTTTTGAAGCACCACAAAATGAGTTTCTAGTTTTTGAGGAAGGTCCATCAGAAACATTCTCATTAGAATGGGCTACCTACAGAGATGCATCAGATCAATGCAGTTTATCTAGAATTTGGGGTGGTATCCACCCTCCTATTGATGATAT
>NZ_JBLXHU010000091.1:0-5267 GCF_048259285.1 Bizionia sp.
CGCATTGGGAATATGTTTAAAAAAAGGAATCCCAAGCTAACCGATGAAGTTTACCAACTCGCTGAAGAAATCAAAAACCATTTGCAAAATTTTAAAAAATGATAGGAAAAGGAATGGCTATAGCACATACAGGGGCTTCTATGCGTTATGGAATGAATCAGGAAAAAATGTCAGAAGTGGTCTATAAAGCACACTTAGCTGGAGAGACTCCATCAGCGATAACTCAGGAATTTAAAATTATACAAGATACCAATTCCCGTTGCCAGAAAAACACCTTGAGCTTTGTACTCAGTCCAACTGTGGAAGATGGAAAGAAATTGAGTGTAAAAAAGCTAGAAGAGCTCACCGATAGGTTTGTAAAACAAATGAAACTACAACAGCATCAAGCAATGGCTTTTGTACACCGAGATAAAAAACACCTTCATGTTCACCTGTATGTAAATCGTATTGGGTTTGATGGAAAGGCTTATAATGACAGTTATATAGGAAAGCACAGTCAATTGGCAGCAGAGAAAGTGGCTAAAGAAATGCATTTAACCACCACTAGAGAGGTGCAACAAGTAAAACAACAATCGCTATTACACATTCGGGCACTTATCAAACAACAACACTTAAAAACTTTACAGACCAGGCCCAAAACCGTAGATCAGTATATAAAACGCATGCAAAAACAGGGAGTTAAAGTGATTCCTGTGATTAATAAATCCAAGCAATTGCAGGGGTTTCGGTTTGCCTATAAATCGCATAACCTAAAAGGAAGTGCTGTGCACAGAGAAATGTCAGGCGGTAAAATACTACAAGCGATTTCTTATAACAATGCAAAGGGACTAAAAATATCAAAAGATAATACCCTTAAAATAGTAAATCAAACAGTAACCCTTAATGCTAATCTAGCAGCATCCATCGCTAAAAAAGTAGCAAAACATGTTATTAAAAAAGCTATTCACACGGGGATTGGGATTGGTTATTAAAATAGAAAGCAATGGCAAAATTAGAAGAAATAGCAGCTTTGCTGACGGAGGAAATTGAAGAATTTAATGTATCGGTAGCTAAATTAGAAGGGCTGTCAAAAAAGCTTCGTGAAGTAAAAGTGAAAGCTGATACTTCACAGATTGAAGATCTGTTGGAAACACATCTAAAAAGGCAAGCGCAATTTGAAGAAGCTCAGGCTACAAACACAAAAGACTTAATTCATAGTATGGATAAGTCCATGCTATTTCCGAAATGGATAGTGGTATGTAGTATTATATACATCGTAATTTTATTAGTATTGGGTTTTAGCACGCTAAGTTACCGACATACGAATCAGCAGCTAAAAAACAAAAACGAACGTATAAAAAGACATTATCAAAGTTTTATAAAGGCATCTCCTGAAGTTGAAGCACACTATTTGAATTGGATAAACCCTCCTAAAAACCAAACGAAATAGTATTAGTTATGGTAAGATTTGGGGATTCATTTTCCCAGTAAAGAAAGCCTAGTTTTCTTTTTTCAAAAGCTTGTATGACTCATCCAAAAATTCCCCTTCTTCAAAGGGCAAAAGATTGTTTGCCAGTTCTAAAGTCCTACGAATATCTATACCATGATCTTTAATCCTGGGCGGTGAAAATGTATCGCCTTGTGCCGCCAAGATACTTACATTGATCAATGCTTCAATGGTAATAAACAAATCGGTATATCCATCAAATTCCAAAAAGGAGGGTTTATATTTTTCTTTCCGCAAATTGGAAGGCTCCAATGTGTTTAATTTATTTTTGGCCAATACTCGTAATTCCTTGATTTGTTTCTTTTTCATAGCGTTTATTATTTTAATTCTAATTGTTTCATCATAATGTTCACCTCGTCCAAAAACTCCATTTCTTCATATGGCATAAGCTGGGTAATCAATTTCAGAACTTCACTCGTATTGAATTCCGGCTCCCCTATAAACTCATTAGTAACATAATCTGCATGTAAAGCCATAATACATGTCTTAAGCAAATACAAAATAAGATCCATGGCTTCCTTATAGCTGTCCAATGGTAATAGCATCATATCCCTTAAATATATACAGCCAGGAAAACCAACACAAAATGCATTTATAGAACGGTTTAATGGATCCTACAGAAGAGGCGTCCTTAATAAATATATTTTTGATAACTTAGATCAAGTACGAGAGCAAACACAAATTTGGATGGATGATTATAACCATTATCGTCCACACAATGCTTTAGATAATCTATCCCCAGTAGCCTATGCAAAACTTAACAGTTCTGTCGATATCGACAGAACTGTTAAAAACAAGTATCTTTGACAATCTAGCAGTTCTAATTGGGGGGAGTCTACACTTGGCCGAAAATGCCGGCTATGGCTTCGACAAGATCGAAACCAACTGGGAACAATACAACCATACAGCACCCGAGTATGATATTAGTTTTGATGCTACCATTTTAAAATTTTATACCCAAAAAGAGGAAGCTGGAGTCAAAACTTCGGGGAAGCTTCGGAGAAGCTTCAGGAAGCACTTAAAAGCGACACCGTTGATAAGGGGTTGATATTAAGTATTTTAAATACGGATGCTGAAAAATATATAAATGCATTAACTTCAGATTTTCCAAAAACTTCGGAGAAACTTCGGAGAAGCTTTTAAAGGGTAGCAGCTTTAACACAGTGAAATTATTAATGCTTATGGAAGCTGATAGCACCATAACAGCAGAAAGAGCAAGTAAAATACTTGGGGTTTCTTCAAGAACCATAGAAACATATATTGCTAAATTGAAAGAATCACAATTAATAGAACGACAAGGGTCTTATAAAGAAGGGACTTGGAATACTATAAGGGAATAAACCTACATTTTAGGCAATAAAAAATAATTTGTCCAGTTTTTTATGAAATTAACTGGACATTTTTTATATTTACAAAAAGTTAAATCCATTGAAAGTTACTGATTATATAGTAGATATTATAAATAGATTCCCAAAAGGCTATGTATTCACCTATGAAGATTTTTCAGTCGAGGTGAATAAAAAGGAAGCCGTGATTAAGGCTCTTAATCGTATGGCAGCTTCAGGGCGTATTACAAAACTCTCAAAAGGAAAATATTACAAACCGGAAAAAACCGTATTTGGTGAATTGGTTCCGGAGCAATATCAAATTGTAAAAGACATCTTGGAAGATGATGGAAAGATAATAGGGTATCTCACAGGATTAAGTATTTACAATAAATTGGGGTTGACGACTCAGGTAAGTAATACTATTCAAATAGGGAAAAATGAAATCCGTCCAACCTTTAGCCGTGGGCGCTATACTATTGCTTTTATTAAGCAAAAAAATACGATTACTAAAGAAAACATTCCTTTATTACAGTTATTGGATGCCATTCGATACATCAAAAAAATTCCTGATACTACAATGGTGTCTGCATGTAGAAGGTTATTTGCCATAATAAAAGATTTGCCCAAGGAAGATTTATATACAATGGTTCGTTTATCTAAAAAATACCCTCCATCTACCCGGGCGCTTCTTGGGGCTATACTAGATGAACTTGGACAAGTTGAAATAACAGAAATACTGCAAAAGACGTTAAATTCAATTACATCATATAAGTTTCCGGGAATAAATACAGTATTATCGAACACCGAAAACTGGAATATTAAATGAAACTACACGAAAATAAAAAGCTCTTTACACAGGCTGTCAGGTTTACAGCCCAGGAAATGGACATCCGAGACGTTTATATAGAAAAAGATTACTGGATTACTTATGCTTTATATACTATTTTTACCCATGAAATTGGAAAAGAAGCTGTTTTTAAAGGTGGAACAGCATTGTCCAAATGTTTTGGTTTAATTGACCGGTTTAGTGAAGATATTGATCTAGTTGTTCTAAGGAATGAAGGAGATTCTGGTAATAAACTCACTAATAAAATTAAGAAAATCAGTAAGGTAGTATCTTCTGTACTGAATGAGGTAGAGTTAGAAAATGTTACTCAAAAAATGGGCATGAACCGAAAAACAGCTCACTCCTATAACAAAGAGTTTAAAGGAGATTACGGTCAGGTTCGAGATGTGATAATTGTAGAAGCTACCTGGTTGGGATATTTTGAACCCTATACCGAGAAAATGGTAAACTCCTATGTTTATGATATGATGAAAAATACTGGCCAGTTACAAATGATTTCGGAATATGGATTGGAACCTTTTGAGGTAAAAGTACTCGATCCCAAAAGAACCTTATGTGAGAAAATAATGAGTTTGGTTCGGTTTTCCTATGAAGAAAATGCAATAGAGGACTTAAAAAAGAAAATACGCCATACTTATGATTTATGCCTAATGCTTCAAAATGAAGGGCTTTCAAAATTCTTTTATTCAAGAGCTTTTGAATCTATGTTGCTTAAAGTCGCTAACGACGACGTAGAAAGCTTTAAAAATAATAATGCCTGGTTGGCCTACCATCCAAATGAAGCCTTGATTTTTTCCAATTTGAAAAATGTGTGGAGTCAATTAAAAAATATTTATAGTGGCAATTTTAGAAAGTTGGTTTATACCAATGGCAGGTTTCCTAATGAAAGTGAAGTTGAAGAAGCATTGATGAAAATTAAGGAAAGATTGAGTTCAATACCATGGGATATTAAAATTTAAATTATCCTATTTAATGAAGATAAGTAAGTGGTGCAATATGTAATGCAATAGGAGGCGCAATGGAAAGTTTAACCGAAAGACAGGTAGAAATCTTAGAATTAATAAAGGAAAACAACAAAATAGCTTACCTGGACGTCGCCCAACGATTAGAAATAAACAATTCTGCTGTACAAGCACATTTCAACACTCTAAAGGAAAAAGGCATCATCAAAAAATTGGAGGTACTAGAAGGTATTGGGAAGTTTTAAAAAGATAAAGTCCATCATAAAAATTTGTAAGCCTATAATCTTAATATTAAGATATTTTTGTCAGGTTATAATTTTACTTTTAACGGAAGTTTGTCAGGATAAAACCTTACGTTTTGAACTAAAAGCAGTTCAACAACCAAATAGAACTATTGATAACCTTTGAAAATGACAATCCCGGACTAGCCAAAAAGTAGTAAACAAAAATATAGGTTAACGGAAAAAGGAAAACAGATTAAATGATTTTGAAGGCGATTTTATAAATTTCAACTTGAGTATAAATTTTAGCCAAAAAATGAAAAAGATATTACCGGCTTAAAAAAACAGTATTAATTTTTTGTTTCTCATTTGTACCTCATACCCTGTTAACTCCTGTAAAATAAGGAAAGTTACATATTGTAT
>NZ_JBLXHU010000092.1:0-5122 GCF_048259285.1 Bizionia sp.
TGGTTATTTGCTTTAAAAACTTCTTGACCTTGAATGTTGAATAAATGATAGCTGTATTCCTGACTAGATGTTTTGATATTTAGAACATCTTTTACAGGGTTAGGGTAGACGCTAAAAGTTTTATTGTAATAAGACGTATTACTTAATGTTGCTTGAACTTCATAAGCACCGATATCAACTGTTGTATTAAATATTCTTGTGTTTCCAGCAAGGTCTTTTAAAGTTCCGTTTATGGCAGCATTGTTTCCTGCATTAACTAGGGGAGAACTGTTTAATAAGCTGTAATCATTATTTACTATATCTGTAAAAGAAGGAGATGTGTTTAAAAAGTTGTTTTCACCATCAATGTTTGGAGGTAGGTTTCCATTGTTGTTGGATGTAGTATTGTAAAATGAAGAATAAGATGCTTCTCCAGTTGCTCCACCGCCATCGTTATTCATGTTGCCGTTTGTTCCTGAATTTTCAAAAAATATGGTGTTTATGGCATTTGCACTACCAGAGTACATATGGATTCCTCCACCTTCCAAGGCATCATTGTTGGCAATTGTACAGTTTATTAAAGTGATTAGGCCGCCGTTGATTCCTATTGCACCACCATAATTTAATGCTTCATTTTGGTAAAACAAACCATTAGTTACATTGATGTTGCCAGACATGTTTGCAATACCTGCACCGATTCCGTTGTTGTTATCTCCTTCTACAATGTTATTATTGAAAATACAATTCATAATGTTGTTGTTATTACCAGTATTGATAACTCCTGCTCCAAAACGAGAATTGTCATTATATGCAAACTGTATGGTAAAGCCATCAAGGGTTGTGTTGTCATTGCTTAAGGATAAAATATGATGGCTATCTCCAGAATCTGGAACGTTAGAGTTATTTAAATCTCCACTTAAAACGGTTAGGTTCACAGCCCAATTACGTTCATTTGCAGTTGTTTCCGTACCATTAAACCCACCTAAAACCATTACTCCTTCAGGTATGGTAAAACTACTGTTTTCATCTGTGCTTGGTTTATAGATGCCAGTTGCTACCCAGATTTCATTTATATCACCGCATACTTCACTAGTATTTAGTGCATCAGAAATTGATGTATATGCATTTGCCCAACTAGTACCATTGTTACTACCTGTAGCATTTGAATTCACATATAGTAAATTAGGTAGGCTTTCACAAAAAGGACTCATTTCATAAGCGCCTAAATCAATAATTGCCCCATCAAAATTATCAAAATCTAAAATTCGATTATTGTAGGCAAGGTCTAAAGTAAGCATGTTTGCTGAATTATCACCAACATCAATTGCAGGAGAAATTGTTTGGAGAGAATAATCACTAATAGATGGGTTAACGAAAAATGGGTCTGAATGAATGGTGCCGTCTATATTTTCTGTACCCTGTGGGTTTTCATTTTGTACATAGCTGTAAGATATAGAAGTAATATTGCCTCTGAAATTTGGATTTCCTTCTATATCTGTATTGTCACTAAATATACTATTAACAATGGTTATTGGGTTGTCGTTTGTGTTGATTGCACCTCCACTGTTGTATGCCTCATTAGAAGCAAAGGTATTGTTAATTAAATTAAAGCTTGACCCATCCTCGATTGAAATAGCTCCACCATAGTGTGCCGCATTATCATAAAACAAGTTGTTGATAATTGTAATGTCACTATTTTGCGCAGCAATTGCACCGCCTATACCGTTACTTCCATTGCCATCTACAATGAGGTTTCTGAAAATACAGTTGTTAATTTGTAATGCCTCCGCATTGTTTCCAAAAACGCCTCCAGCGGAACGATCTTGGAACAAGTTACCTCCGTCAGTAAAGGAATTTTCAAAAATAAAACCATCTATAGTTACATTGTCGGTAAAGACTGTAACAATGCTGTGGCTATCTCCTGCATCCTGATCTTCAGAATTGTTTAAATCACCACTCAAAATGGTTGGGTTTTCTGCCCAGTTGCGATTTTCTGTACTAGTTTCGGTGCCGTTGAACCCACCTAAAAGTGTTGTCCCTTCAGGTAAGTAAAAACTATCTTTTTCGTTTGTGCCCGGTTTATAGGTGCCTGCTGCTACCCAAATTTGTTCTACAGTACATATTGAAGCTGCATTTAGTGCATCTTGTAAGTTGTAATAGGCAGTTGCCCATGATTGTCCGTTAGGTGAATTTGCTGAAGAGGATGCATTTACATAAAGTATATTAGAGCTGTTTGTTAAGTCAACTGTAAATTGTAGACTTTCTGAGAATTCAGATCCTGCAAAGCTATGGTCTATTGCTTGTACTCTAAACTCAAACTGATTTGTTTCACCACAATATTCTTGAGGTATATTCCATTTGTAGAATGTATTTTGCATTGCATTACCTAGTTTAGGTAATTTTCTCCAGCCATCGTTTTCTTGAGCCATTGGACTTTTTGTGTATGATGGTGAGCCTGAAGGTACCTCTTTAATAAAAACATTATAGCTTAAACCTGTACTTGGCGTTTCGTTGTCTGTTGAAGCGTTCCAAGCTAGTGTAATGGATGTGGTATTTGTGTTGGATACATTAAGACCGGTAGGTATGGTTGGTTTTGTATTTGTTGTTGAGATATTGTTTTTTAATATTTTAGTTACGAAATTTCCACCTCCAGTATCTCCTGTAACAGCTATGTCTAAATCACCATCGTTGTCATAATCTCCCCAAATTGCCTTTTCGTAGCCTTGAAGGCCAAGACTTGATAATTCATTGAATGCGTCATTTCCATCATTTATATATATTTTAGTGATGCTTCCACCTCCTGCAATAAGAACATCTAAATCACCATCATTGTCGTAGTCACCCCAAGCTACAGAACCATTGAATACACCTGTTAATTGTTCGTTAATATCAGTAAAGGCACCATTGTCGTTTCTGAAGATTTTAGAGACGGGATCACTATTAGTGCCTCGCCCTGTTAAAAGTATATCAAGATCGCCATCATTGTCATAGTCTCCCCAAGCCACGGAAGAGGTATAAACATTAGTTAAGGTTGTAGTTGTATTTTCTGTGAAAGTTTTGTTTCCGTTGTTTTTTAATAGTTTTGTGAAAGCTTGGTTATTATCTTGATTACCAGTTAGAAGAATGTCTAGGTATCCGTCATTGTCGTAATCTCCCCAAGCTACGGAAGATAAAGTTAAAGCAGGGAGATTTACGGTGTAAGATTCGCTAAAAGTTTCATCTCCATTATTGGTGTAAACTTTTGTTGTACTAATAACGCCGTTAAAATACGAACCAACTTGCCCTGAAATCAAGATGTCGAGATCACCATCATTGTCATAATCTCCCCAAGCAACCGAGGCTTTCTCAACATCGGAAATATTATCTATAGTGAGTTCTGTAAAAGTGCTATTTCCATTATTTGTAAACAATCTTGTAATTCCTGATGTAAAGCCTTGAGAACCACGATAGCCTGTAAATATTATATCTAAATCGCCATCATTGTCATAATCACCCCAAGCTAAATTTGAACGGCTGTAAATATTTCCAAAATCTACATTTAGTTCGCTAAAAGTATCATCACCATTATTTGTATAGATTGCGGGGCCTCTATTACTTGGTCCAGTAAATACAGATGATACCATGATGTCTAAATCGCCATCATTGTCATAATCTCCCCAAGCCAAATTGCTTGATGCTGGAGCCTCAGGTAAATCAAAAATACCAGTAAATAGAGGCTTATATTCAAAAGCACCTATATCTATAATGCCTGTGCCAGTTTCAATTCTATTATTGCCACCCAGATCTCTTGTGCTTGAATTGGCACTATTGTTGCCTGCGTCAATTGCAGGAGAGTTACTTCTTAAAGCAAACCCATCTATATCTGTTCCGGAAATGTACAGAGGGTCAGTTTGTGTATAATTGTTTCCGCCATCTGTGATGCTGGTAGGTAATCCTGTAACATAATAGCTATACAGCATCGAGTATGCAATGGAACCATTTCCCGGACCTTCGTCGTTCATATTTCCATTTGTGCCAGTGTTTAGTGTGAAAATACTGTTTACGGCCTCTACAGTACCACTAAATATGTTAACTCCTCCTCCTCTTGAGGCTTCATTATTGGCTATGGTACAGTTGATTATATCTATATTGCCGCTTTCAGCTGAGATAGCACCACCACCACTAGTAGCTCGGTTATTAAAGAATAGGCTGTTTGTAATAGTTGTATTCGAGCTGCTATTTCCAAAATTGATTATTGCTCCACCAACACCATTTGAGCCATTTCCTTCAGCAACATTATGATGAAAAGCACAATTATTGATATTTAGGTTAGTAGCGTTTCTTATATAGATTGCGCCACCTGACCTGCCTATTGCCAAAGGTGTGTTGTTGGATTCATTATCTGCAAAACTATGCTTAAAAACAAAGCCATCTATAGTTACATTGGAACTGTTTTCAATGGTAACGAGCGTATGACTATCGCCAGCATTTGCTGTACCACTATTATTTATATCGCCACTTACTATGGTTTTGTATTGCTTCCAATTTCGTTGATTTGCACTAGTCTCGGTGCCGTTAAAGCCACCCAAAATATCTACATTGGATGGTATAAGAAAACTATCCGTCTGCAATATTCCTGGTTTGTACTCTCCTTGAGCTACCCATACTTGATAAGTTTCAGTTAGATTTGTTGGTATATCTTGTAATTCATTAAATGCATTCTCCCAAGATGTACCATCATTGTTCCCTGTAGCATTTACATCAATATAGATAGTGTTTTGGGCTGTAATTCCTAATGTGAACAATACAGCAATAAATAGGAATGATTTTTTCATAACCATAGGTTGTTTTACTTGAAGAGCTAAGGTATACCGCTTTAGTATCCAATTCAATACGTAGGTCTACGTAATAACAAAAAGTGTAAAGAGGCCAAGATATTTTAAAATCTTGACCTCTTAAGGTAATTGATTAATAGCCTCTTTTAATTTTGTTTAATGACTTTAAAACTTTGTGATTTGTCTCCATCAGAGAGTTTTAAAATGTATATTCCAGATGGTAGTTTTGAAACATCAATGGTTTTTGAAGTTTGGTTATTTGCTTTAAAAACTTCTTGACCTTGAATGTTGAATAAATGATAGCTGTATTCCTGACTAGATGTTTTGAT
>NZ_JBLXHU010000093.1:0-5092 GCF_048259285.1 Bizionia sp.
ACAAAGAGGTGTTAAAATACTAACAGAGGAAAAACAATTATATTCATATTTATATAGTTATGGAAAAATGCATCATAGTAAAATGACCTCTTCATTTGCATATATACCAAATCAACTTTTCAACGATGACTTAAACATTATTGATTGGGGTTGTGGTCAAGGATTGGCTTCTGCATCATTTATAGACTATTTTAATTCTAACATTAATAAAGTTAAAAACGTTACACTCATAGAACCGTCTGAATTAGCGTTAAAAAGAGCCTCTTTACATATTAAAAAATTTGACAAAACAATTGACGTTTCAACTATCAATAAGGATTTAGATTCCTTATCTACAACTGATTTTGAAAATAATTCAAACGTTAAAGTACATTTATTTTCTAACATACTTGATATCGATTTATTTTCTTTGACTCAACTTATTGAATTGATAAAAACGACATTTAAAGGAGAAAATTATTTTGTTTGCGCTAGTCCTTATGTAAATCCATTAAAAACTAGTAGACTTGATAGTTTTGTCAAATCTTTCTCAACAAATTCAAATTTTAATTTGATAAAGGAAATTAATAATCGGTCTGGAGAATGGGCCAATAATAGTTGGACTAGAGTAATTAGAATATTTAAAGCAAATATATAAACCCAACACATAAAGCCTACACATTCGCAATTTGCTACAGCCAATGCTACGCCAAAAATTGCAAAAGAGTATGTCTTGCCAACGCTCACATTTGAACAAAACAAGAAACATTGGAAAACAAAATGGAATGAAAAAAGCACTACTTACAACAACGTATATAATTTATTGCTGGCTTCTCGCCCACTTCTGACACGAGCACAAAGTGCGAACTGGCGAAGCAATCCACTCAAAATTGCTAACGCCAGTTCTTAACCGAAAATCATTAACTTTAAATCCGTAACTGACGGTTATACGAGACCGTTATATGTAATTGAACAACCATTGAAAATGAAGTATAAAATAGAAAGAGATGAAGAGTACTTAAAAACTTGGTTGCAATTAAATGGTTTTTCCGAGTTTGGATTAAATGCAAAGAATGAAAATTCCAGTAAGGAAGTTGAAATCGTCTTTTTAGGAACTGAAGATACAGATGTAAGTGTTCCATCAGAATCTCAAATTAGTGCTTTAAATTTTATTATTGATAATTCCGAAAATGTATTAACACAATTAAAAGGGTTCATATATAGTCAAAGGGAAGAACTTGAGGAAGTTTACGGACAATTTGACCGAGAAGAATACGAAGGGTTTCCAAATCTTAAATCAGAAAATGACGTCTGTAAATATTTAGATTTGTCCACAATATATATTCACGAAAAAGAACTTGAGAATATTTCATACATAGGTCTATATGGTCATTCTACTTGGGATACTGAACACGCATTTGGAACAATATTTCATAAAGATAGAATGGTAGATTTTGGAGATTGGGATACTGCATATAACTTTTATAAGGAAAGCCCCAATTTATCTGTTTCAGAAATTTATTCATTAGAGTCACTAACAGAATGGAGAAAACAAATATCTGAATCTGCCAAAAACATTAACGTAGATGACATAAACATTTATTTATATTTGTTTGACTGGTTAATTGATAAAAGAGCCATTTATGGTTATCGTTCAACCAAAGTAGATTTGTCTAACATTGAAAAAGTTGCTCTAATAATAACTTTGGAATATTTAGATCTATCAGGCCGAAACTTGGCTGAATTGCCAGACAATTTTGACTTATTATCAAATTTGAAAAACTTAAATTTAAGAGTCAATCAGTTTAATAAATTACCAAATTCTATTTCTGAATTAAATAACTTAGAATCACTAGATATATCTGTAAACTCTATTAGTCATATACCAAATACATTTTCTAAATTGATAAAACTCGAATATCTTGACTTTTCAATGAATAAGTTTAAAGAATTCCCCAATTTTATTAGGGATTTGAGTTATCTCGAAAACATAAATGCTTCGGACAATGATTTAAAAATAATTCCAGATTGGATTGGTGAATTAAGGAAGCTCAAGGATTTCAGAATTTCTGATAACAAACTAAAAAATCTACCTAAAAGTATTAGGGAAATTAAATCACTTGAAATATTATATGCTATGAGGAATAAGTTTTCATTCATACAAAGGCGGAGAATCAAAACTTGGTTAAACAATAATATCCGATATGATATTGACAATGATTAAAATAAAAAATACATATATCACTGTATATGAAATCATAGCACCCTACGGGATGCTACGCTTCATATACTAACCGTTTTAATTGAAAAACACTATGAAAAAGAAATATACAGAAGATGACATTCAAGCTCTTGAAGCAGGAGAACACGTCAGAATGAGGCCTAAAATGTATTTTGAAAAGTGTTTTTCAGATAACTCTCTTGATTCTTTACCTTTTGAAGTCTTATGTCACGCTTTCGATGAATATTTTGATGGAAATTGCAACGAAATAGAATTGACTATTTGGAAAAATTCCTTTTCAATTAAATATAATGCTGGAATATCGTTAGCAACAGTGAAAGATGAAAACTTAACAAATGCAGAAATAATAATGACAAAAATCGGAGCTTGTTCAAATTTGAAAAAGCATTTAGCAGTCGGTCAAGAATTTTGTAGTTTAGGAATGGCAACCATTAATTTTGCATCTGAAAAATGTAAATTAACGACCGTTTGGCAAAACTTAAAAGGAACTTTTGAATTTGAAAACGGAAAGCTGAAAACAAAGAGCATTGAATCTTTTGAAAGTAAAAATTATTGGACTGAAATAATTGTAGAACCGAATAAATCGCTTTTCGAAAATTTAAAGTTTACAACAAATGGAATTAAAGAAAAAGCAGACGAAATCAACAAAAGGTTGACTGATCTGAATTTAGTAATAATTGATTAAATAAAAACTACTTACAACAACGTATATAATTCATTGCTAGTACTCACCTACTTCTGACACAAGCGCAAAGTGCGAACTGGCGAAGCAAAATCCTAGCGGATTTTCAGTTTGGTGTGTACTTGCAAAGTTAAGTGCTAAACCACGCAACAAACCATATACAACAACGTTACCTACAATTTGGAAATGAAAACTCTTAAGCCAACTTGGAAAATATCAACAAGAATGATTTTAGAAAATTTTGCTTTTCTACAATCAGAATTTGACTTCCCTAGTTTTAAGAAAAAGTGGATTAAGGATGAATACTATATAACAACTCAAAAAAACGGAATTGAATTTTGTGCGCTGATATTTCAATTATCGTATAACTCACCAGAAATTGGAATCATAAATCACAATGAACTGACTGAATTTAAAAAGGATTTAACACCTACAAATTACTATCCAATTGATAAACTTGACCAATCTGGTGAATTAAAAAACATAGCGCAGAATGGAATTAAATATGTTGAGAGTTATGTCAAAAAATGTGCTGATTTATTAAAAAATAATCCGAAAATATTGAGCGGAATAACATCTGATTTTAAAGATAAATAAAAACTACAGCCAACAATGCCTATAGTCCATGTTGCCCATTTGCAATCAATTTAGAAAAAGAGGTGTTTTTCTTCGGAGGGCTTAAGGAATATAGGTTTATGGATATTTCTTGATTTCCTACAATAATGTCCTTGGTGATGGTTTCAACAACGTTTCGCTTTTCTTCATTGTTTAAGTTGTCCCAATTGTCGTACAGCGATTTTGCTTCTGATAGGATGAAGTCACTTGATTTGGCGTGTTCCTTGAGTATCTTGATTTCACTCTCCAAAGCAGGAATGGTTCGCTCCAATTGTTTCAATTGCTCGTTGGGTTCATTGTAGAACTCCTTGAAACGTTCGGTTTCAATTTGTCCCTGCTCGTGGAGTTCAAACAGTTTAGATATCTTCGCCTTCAGTTTGTCTATTTTCTCAACTACAATTTCACGTTCTCGTTTCTTGTCCTGTATTCCCGTTTGACTGCTTTGGTAGTACGCTTCAACATCTTCTTTTGAAAGTAGAAACTGCTTGAGCTGACTCTTGAAGATGTCCTCAATGTCATCCATTGGTATTTTTCGTTTGCACTTCTTGCAGGTGTACTTGGGATTTGAAGATGGTACGTACATCTTCCCGCCACACTTGCAGTACAGAAAGCCTGTAAACAACTTGAGTTTCTTGTTCATCGGTTGGGTCTTCGTAGACTCGTACTTGTTAATGATGTCGTTGGCTTCTTGCCATAGTTCTTCGCTAACAATAGCTGGAGCCTTGTGGAAGAACCATTCACTGCTATCTCGAAGCTCTGGTTGTCCATTCTTACCAACTTTGGTAAATCGTGTCCGTCTGACTCCCTTAGTGATGGGATCTTTCAAGAGGCGCTTGATGGCTACATCGGAAAACTTTTTGCCTCGCTTGGTACGATGTCCTTCCTCATTGAGTATCCTAGCCACCGTACCATACCGTTGATGCTGTACGTAAAGCTCATACATCTTCTTTCGGACGACGGACTCTTCAGGGTGCAGTTCTATACCATCCTTCCCTTTCCGCTGGTATCCATACGGAATGCCACCCATGACTTTTCCCATTTTGGCTCGCGTTTCAACCGATGAGTTGATACGGTCTACAATCTCTTCACGTTCCCATTCGGCCATTGAGGAGATGATCCTAAAAAATAAACGTCCAGCAGGTGTGGACGTGTCAAAGGATTCTTTTAAAGATATCAAATCGGCTCTGTGCTCTTTGAAGAAGTTGGCAAATTCCAATAGCTCAATGGTGTTACGTGCGAAACGGGCAATCTTGGAGAAAATGAGCCCACTGATGTGCCCTCTGTGGATGTCCATCAGCATACGTTGACACTCTGGATGGTCTTTGACCGTCTTACCCGATACCCCTGTGAGGTCATAGGTTTCTACAACATCGTAGCTGTGAAGCTTGGCGTATGTCTTGGCTTGGTCTAAATGGTGTTCAGGACTGTCTCCCCGTTTTTGATCTTCTGTGGATACACGGATCCAAATACCTACTCGCTTTTTCATTGATAACTCCTTTAAAATGAATAACTAAAGTAGTAAAACAGTGTTCGTATAGCAAGTTCTATGGTAGATATTTATTTTTGCAATATAG